>WFTO01000432.1 GCA_015485435.1 Anaerolineae bacterium
CGCCGGTGTATGAAGGGAAGAGGTACCCTTCCAGGAAGCGATGGAACAACCCCGCATGGGGCAGACCACATCGCGGCTGACCCGTCTCTTCCAGCAGGTTCTGACACCATTCGCCAAACTGCTCCCAGGTCAGCGAATTCACATCCGCTCCCTCAGGCAGATAGGGCAGGGCCTCCTTGTTCGCCGCCATGATGTACGTCGCCTGCATCCACGGCACATAATACAGGTAATCCTCCGTCCCTAACAGCCCTGTTGACAAAAACGCCGGTGCAAACTCTCGCGTCGCCGATAAATCATCCACCAGGTCCGTCATGTTCATCATCACATCCGCCTGCGCCAACGGCGGGAACATCCCATGCAGACCGCCTACCACATCGATCTTCCCTTTGTCCGCCTGCGCTCCGGCAATCAATACATCGATCAGTGGCCCTTCTTCCGAACCTGTGAAATCGAAACCGCCATCTGCCAGAATCGCTCGGAACTTCTCCTGCTCTTCTACCGGCACAAACTGCGTCGAGAAAAAGACCACATCTTTCTTGCTCAGGGTCTTCGTCTCTGTTGTTGGCGCCGCTGTCGGTTCGGGCATGGCAGTGGGAGGTGCTTCGGTGGCAGTCTCTTGTTGGGTTGCTGGCGCCTGGGTCGGTGCAGGCGTTTCAGCGCCGCCACAAGCGGCCAGGACCAAGATGGCCGCCAACAGCAGCAACGATACAATCATCCATTTTTTCGACACGTTTTCCCTCCTTTGTAGGGCATATTCATTGAGGAACAAACATTTGCGTCCTCATTCCATCCCGGATCATGAGGACAGTGGTGAAGCAGTGGGGGAGCGAAAAACAAAATTCGATTGCTAGTATATCACGATAGAACTCACCTCCTTTCTTATGAAAACAGAAATGCAACATAAGCCGTTGGTCATTGTTTCAGGCATTTTCGAATTCCTCAACGGTGGATGTCAGATGCCGAGGCGACGCGGTCAACACGTGGACGCCGGAAGCGAGTTGGCGCATAGACACATCGCACCCGCACGATTGGCGGATGATCAGCGTGGGCTGCAACACCCATGATGTCTCCATTTCGGGCGTCTTCTCAAATCTTTGAAGAAGCATACCTACCAGTTGCGTCGCGATTTCCTCCAGGGGTTGATGAATCGTGGTCAAAGGTGGAGAAGCATAACTGGCCAACGAGATATCGTCGAAACCGGTAATCGCGATATCCTTTCCAGGTCGAAGCCCTTTTTGTCGTAACGCGCGCATGGCGCCCAGGGCCGTCGCATCATTGATGCATACAATGGCTGTAGGCGGATGCTGCAACGCCAGAAGCGATTCCGCGGCAAAGTAGCCTCCAGCACAGCTCATATCACCCTCCTGCACGAAATCGGAGTTCAATTCCAATCCGCACTGGCTGATCCCTTCTTTGAAACCCATCCACCGATCACGCTGAACAAGAAGTTCCTCTGAAGCGCCGATAAAACCGATTTGTGTATGCCCCAGACGAGCCAAATGTTTCACGAGTAATATCATGGCCTTTTTGTCATCAAGAGACACAAAAGGGACGTGGTCCTCTGGCTGACTACGCCCAAAGGCAACTACCGCCACTTCCTCTCGTTTCAAGAAATCGAGCCGCCAATCATGCACGCGAGGATAAGGTGCAAGGAAGCCATCCACATGCTTACCCGACACCAGTCGGCGATAGATTTCCTGTTCCGAGCCCAGGGAATCGGCGCTGGCCACCACAAAATCTAACTCATACGCCTGAAGAACCGCGCTCACCCTCACCAACCATTCCGAAAGAAGCAGGTCCCCACCAGTCGCACTTGTCGGAGGGAGGACAATGCCCACAGCGCCTGCGCGTTTACGTCTCAGCAATTGCGCTTGTCGGTTTGGCACATACCCCATCGCCTGAGCCGTTGCACGCACGCGCTCCCTGGTGGCCTCCGAAACGTCGGGATAGCCAGCAAGCGCCCGCGAGACAGTCGTCGTTGAAAGCCCAAGGGCTTTGGCGACATCGGTCAGCGTAGTTCGAGCCATGGGAATGGGGAGGCGAATGAGGTGGAGGGATGAGGAAAAGATTTGGGAAAGAGGTTGCGACCACGCAACTCTTTGAAATCATAATATAGTAATGTAATTACAAATTAAATCATAC
>WFTO01000433.1 GCA_015485435.1 Anaerolineae bacterium
CTTCGGTGGGGGTGGCGCCACCGCCACAGGCCGCAAAAGCCATGGCTGCCAACAGCAATACGCTGAGCAGGATCAATAAACGACGTTTGGACATCAGATTCTCCTCCTTGGGTTGAACGGACATGAAAAAGAAACAACGCGATCCGAAAGTGTGAGCGACCCACGATTTGGGCGCGGCTCAACAAACTGAATCGTTCCTACAATAAACACCTCCTAGCGCGGATAATGGACAAAAATAGGCGGTTGCTGTCTGTTCGACAATGTAAGGAAGATTATACGGTGTGTGTGGGTAGTTGTCAAACGTTTCTGCATCTTCGCGCTTGTTTTCTTTGAACGGGGATAGCCAGTGTTAGGGCTGGTAGGTGAATAGGGCAGTGTGGTTGGAATGAAAATTTGGCGGGGTTATTGACATCCAAAACGTTTTGGATTACAATGGAGAGGTCTCCAAAACGTTTTGGATGTCCACTCAAAGAATGGAGCCACTTGTTATGCCTGTGACGATCAAAGACATCGCCAAGCGTACTGGCAAATCGATTACGACGGTTTCTCGCGCGTTACATGGATATCAGGACGTCAGTCCGGAAACGCGAGCAATGATCGTTCGCGTGGCCGAAGAAATGGGATATACGCCTAATTTGTTGGCTCAACGATTGCAAAAGCAACGAACCGATACGTTGGGTTTCATTTTGCCGACGTTTGGGCCACGCTTTTCAGACCCTTTCTTCAGCGAATTTTTGGCAGGCATTGGCAATACAGCGGGAGAATATGGATATGATCTCCTGGTTTCGACACAACCTCCGGGCGAAAAGGAATTGGAGGTGTATCGCCAGAAGGTGATGGGGCGCCAAGTTGATGGGTTTGTCGTGGTGCGCACTCGTTGTCAGGATCCTCGAATTCAATATTTGAGGAAGGTGCAGACGCCTTTTGTCGCTTTTGGGCGCACAGAGGGTGATCTGGATTATCCTTTTGTCGACGAGGATGGTGTCGCCGGCATGAAGATGTTGGTCAGGCACTTGCTGTCGTTGGGGCATCAGCACATAGCCTACATTTCGCCTCCTCTGGAATTTACGTTTGCGCGGGATCGGATGCGCGGCGTTCGCGAGGCTTTGGCGGAGGCCAACCTTACACTGGCAGAGGATTATCTGGCTTTTGGGGATCTGACTCAACGGAGTGGGCTGGCGCAAGCGCAAAAACTTCTGTCGTTATCCAAGCCGCCAACGGCCATCATTGCTGGCAATGATTTGATGGCATTCGGGGCGATGAGTGCGGTGCAGCAGCGAGGGTTGCGGGTCGGGCGCGATATCGCCATCGCCGGATTCGATGACATCCCTATGGCAGAGACCGCTCACCCTCCTCTGACAACGGTGCATCAACCGATTTACAAAATTGGGCGCATGATCACGGACATGCTGATCAAGATCGTCCGTGGCGAGCCCCTTGAGACGCAACAGGTGGTGTTGCAGCCACAACTCATTATTCGCCAGTCTTGTGGCGAATAGTGTTTGTGTATTTTGTCGTTCTATCCATCCCTACTCTCTATTCTTTACACCCTCATAAGGAGCGGAAAAATGAAGAGATTGTTGTTTTTAGTCACCGTAATCGCCATCATGGCGTTTGTTCTGGTGGCGTGTTCTCAGGCGACGCCCACGCCGCAAGTTATTGAAAAGACGGTTGTTGTTACGAAGGTTGTTGAGAAGACGGTGGAAGTTCCTGTAGAAAAGACGGTTGTCGTGGAAAAGACGGTGGTGGTTGAGGTCACACCGGAGCCTGTGGAAAAAAAGGTCATCGAGTTTTGGACGACGGACAATGAAGAGAAGCGTGTAGACGTCTACGAGGCTGTTGCCAAGCGTTACATGGAAGCCCATCCAGATGTTGAGATCCGCATCGTGCCTATTGAGGAAGGCGGGATCTCTCAACGTATCGCCACCGCCCGCGCGGCCAATCGTCTCCCCGATATTGTGCGCATGGGCGTGGAACGCGTCTCTGCATTCGCTGCCGATGGCATTTTGGATGAGGACGCAGCTAGTGCTGTGATCGAAAGCATCGGCAAGGATGATTTCCGTACTGGTCCTCTGGATATGGTGGTGGATCCAGCCACGGGTAAATATGCCGCCGTTCCTTACGATGGTTGGATTCAGGCGATCTGGTATCGAAAGGATATGTTCGATCAGGCCGGGCTTGCTGCGCCCACCAGTTGGGCGATTTTGGATCAAGCATGTGACAAATTGCCGGGGACCGGCAATCTCCTTTATGCCCTCACCCTGCCCACAGACCCAGGCCAGAACTATCCGCATCAGGTCTTTGAACAGTTCGCGATCTCCAACAACGTCTGGCCATTTGACGACAACGGCAACGTCACCATGAACACGCCAGAGATGGTTGAGACCTTGCGATTCTATACCAGCCTCCAGCGCTGTGCACCTCCCGGCCCGCAGTATTGGCGTGGAGCTCGCGAAGCTTATGAGCTCGACCAGGCCGGCATGCTCTTCTACTCGACCTATATCATGGATGACCTGGTCGAGGGTTCGGGTAAAGAAGGCGGCGGCAAGATTCAGCTCGCTGTGCCCGATCTGGCAAAAAAGACCGGTTTCGCCCCCAAGCTTGAGGGACCAAGCGGCGCTTCCGCGACCTATGGGCAACTTGTCACCTTGGGAATTATGGAAGGAGCCGATCCGGTTGCGCAAGATGTCGTCAAGTTCTTCTTGACAGGTGAAAATTACAAAGACATTCTCGCCCTGGCTCCCTTTGGCAAAGTGCCCGTCCTCAAGAGCGCTGTGGGGGAATGGAAAGACTTGAGTCCCTTCTTCAAAGAGTATGATCCCGAAACGCTGGACCAGATCGCGAATGGTTATGACACCATGCAGCGTTGGCTCTTCAAGCCTGGTTATGACGCCACACAACGCGCCGTAATCGGTGATATTGAAGGCCGGCTGCTCATCCCTCAAGCCATTGCCAATATTGCTCTGGATGGTAGCATGACGCCAGAAGTCGCGGCTGAGTGGTTGCAACAACAAGTGGAGCAACTCTACGCAGATCGTCAGAATCAATAATTGCTACTCATTGGGGACTGATTCCAAAGGGGATCGGTCCCCTCCTCTTTTTCCGATTCTCTCCGGCGCGTCTCCCTCTCGCCGCGGCAATAAAACTATCGGCTACTCCATGACTTCTTTGTCATCCTGAAAGTCACGGGATAGGAATCCGTCTTGAGAAACAGCGGTTGATTGTGGAAAGTACTGGTCGATTGTAGCGTCAACCAGGAGGGTTGTCATGTCCTCATCACCTGAAACCATAAAAAAATACCAGGGTAGGCGTTGGTCATCCTTGCAATCGCAGGAGGCCCGTTTGGCGTGGAGGTTGTTGCTTCCCACGGCGTTGATCGTCTTTAGCTTGGTGATTTTTCCTGCCATTTTTAGTATCTGGATTAGCTTCCACAAGGTGGATTTAAGCAACTTGAATGATGTGTTTCATGCGCCCTATGTGGGATTGGATAATTATAAGCGCGTAATCAGTGACTACGCCTTCAAATGGCAAAGCTGGAAGAACATGGGCGCATACGTCACCAGCATTGTTTACTCCTTTGTCAGCACCATCCTCACCATTATCATTGGTCTTGTGGCGGCATTGTTGTTAAATCGTCCTTTCAGGGCGCGCGGCATCAGTCGAGCAATTTTCCTGTTCCCCTATGTCGCTCCTATTGTCAGCGTGGCATTTGTTTGGCGTTGGATTTTGGACCCGCGTCCCTCTGGCGTGGCGAACGACATCCTAATGCGACTAAATTTCATTGATCGGCCATTGGGGTTTCTCTCAACGCCAGGGCTGGCGCTGCTTTTGGTCATCGTGTTTACTGGATGGCGTTATTTTCCCTTTGCCATGTTGATGATTTTAGCTCGGTTACAGGCCATTGATCGGACATTGTATGAAGCTGCGGATGTGGATGGCGCCAGCACCTGGCATAAATTCTGGTATATTACACTGCCCGAGCTTCGATATGTGGTGGGGGCTCTGTTCTTATTGCGTTTGATATGGACGTTCAATAAATTCGATGATATTTATTTGCTGACGGGCGGGGGTTTTGGCACCAACGTGCTGCCTGTGCTTACGTATCAATTCAGTTTTCGATTATTTAATTTCGGTGTAGGCGCTGCTGCCGCCATGCTTCTCCTAGCCACCCTGGTTATTTTTCTGATTATCTACGTGGGTGTGTTTATGCGCTACACCGAAGAGGATTAAGGAGGCGATGATGTCTGCAACAACGTATGACTCGCGACCAAAGAGTTTTATCGATCATCTGGCTGCGCAAATGAGTTGGGGGAAGTTTATTTTTGCCATTGTATTGTTTTTCTTTCTAACATCGGTGCTGTTCCCCTTTTATTGGATGGTTTCCTCCTCCTTCAAAACATATGCTGAGATCGGAGGTCGTCATCCTGTATACATACCCAGCGAACTGCGTTGGGATGCGTACAAAGAATTGTTTGGCTATTGGAATTTCCAGCGAAATATTTTAAACAGCTTTCTGGTGTCCATTCCCACAGCATTAATTGCCGTGGTGCTTTCAACCATGGGAGCGTATGCTTCAGCAAGGCTCAAGTTTCGAGGAAAGAATCTTATCCTCAATAGCATTCTCATCATCTATCTCTTCCCGGGCATTTTGCTGATTATCCCCTTGTTTGCTATGCTGGCCAAGATTGGCGCAGCGATAGGCTTTGAAGTCCAAGATAATTTAGGCATCCTGGTTTTTACCTATCTGGCCCAGACGTTGCCAGTGGCACTATACATGCTGGCCAATTATTTTCGTACGATTCCAGAAGAGATCGAACAAGCCGCGCTCATCGATGGCTGTACGCGTTCCCAGGTGATCTGGAAAGTGACATTGCCCCTTTCCGTTCCCGCATTGGTTTCCGTCGTGATCTATACATTCATGATCGCCTGGAACGAGTTTTTATACGCCTTGGTGTTTCTTAACGACCGAGACATGTTCACAATGCCCATCAAAATCAACACTATCTTCAACGATCCCACGCCTCGCCCGCATGTGGTTATGGCTGCGTCCACCATTATGACGATTCCCATCATCATTCTCTTTTTGGCGATGGAGCGTTATCTAACCGAAGGCCTGGCCGCCGGAGGCGTGAAAGGCTAATGGAGGAGTTATGCGTATCGGATTTATCTCAACGCGTTTGAATGGCACCGATGGGGTTTCATTGGAAGTTGAAAAATGGGTGACCGTCCTGAGACGAATGGGGCATGAATGTTATTTCTGTGCTGGCGAGCTAGGCGGTTATGCCGCGGGCGGCACATTGATTCCGAAATTGCATTTTAAACATCAATCGATCATTACCCTCTCTCAAAGAGCCTTTGGGCCGGATAAAGAAGCCGATCCCGAACAACTTGTCGAAAACATTTATGCCGTGGCCGACGAAATCCGGCCGCCATTACGGACCTTCATTCGCAAAAATCACCTCGATGTTATCGTTGTAGAAAACGCATTGGCCATTCCTATGAACTTGCCCCTGGGGGTTTGTTTAACCGGTCTTATCGCTGAGCTTGGCATCCCCACCATAGCCCACGATCATGATTTTTATTGGGAGCGGGAGCGGTATCAGGCGAACGCGATCTTGGATCTCTTGGATACGACCTTTCCTCCCGATTTACCCACCATTCGACATGTCACCATCAATTCCATCGCCCAGCGCCGCTTACTGCATCGGCGTGGCATTGATTCGGTCGTGATTCCTAACGTCATGGATTATGAGACCCCTCCACCCGGGATTGACGAATATAACCAGGATCTACGTCAGGTCTTGAACTTAGAAAAAGAGGACCTTTTTGTTTTGCAGCCCACGCGAGTCATCCAGCGTAAGGGCATTGAAATGGCCATCGAATTGGTGCGGCGATTGGATATACAACACGCCCATCTCTACATCACCCACAGCGCCACCGATGAAGGATTGGATTACTGGCATTGGTTACAGCGAGAAGCGCGACTTATGCATGTCGATATGCAACTGATCGATTATCTGGTGGATGTACACCGCCACATGGAGGACGGCCACAAAATTTACAGCTTGTGGGATGCGTATATCCACGCAGACTTGGTGACCTACCCCAGTTTATATGAGGGCTTTGGAAATGCCCTCTTAGAGGCAATTTACTTTAAAAAATTGACTGTTGTGAATCGTTATCCCGTGTACAATGCCGATATCCGTCCATTAGGGTTCGAATTTGTGGAATTAGATGGTTATGTGGATGAGGCCGCAATCGAGGAAGTGAAAACATTGTTGAAGGATCCCGCCGAAGTGGCGCGTCGTGCGGAAAAGAACTACGAAATAGCGCGCCAACACTTCTCATTTCAGGTATTAGAAGCTAAACTAAACGATGTCTTATCCTCATTTTGATATCGGCCAATCCTCAGACTGCCTGTACGGATTCTCTTGTAATGTCCTGATAAGGGGAATTCATTATCGCTTATGATGTCACCGCAGAAGCGCATTCGCCATTGGCTCCACGCTATTTACGATCCAGAATCGGCTCGATGGTTGGAACAAGCCATACGTGATCGTTTGAAAACATTTCAGGAGGAACATCCCCACAAGAAGGCCTCTCATCCGTTGGAGGCATTGTTGACTGAAAAAGACGCCATTCTCATTACGTATGGCGATCAGTTTCAGGCGCCTGGTCAACCACATCTACAAACATTGGCGCAATTCCTGGATACCCATTTGCAAGATGTGTTGGAGGGGGTTCACATTCTTCCCTTTTTCCCCTATTCTTCCGATGATGGCTTTTCGGTGATAGATTACAAAAAGGTCCATCCGGCCCTTGGGGATTGGGATGATATCGCCCGTTTGGAAAGTCGCTACCGCCTCATGTTTGATGCGGTTATCAATCACATTTCCAGAAAGAGCGTTTGGTTTCAGAAGTTTTTGCAGGGCGGAAAACCTTATGATGAATATTTTATCGTGGTTGATCCTGGGGTGGATTTATCGCAGGTGGTGCGTCCCAGGGCGTTACCCCTATTAACCAGGGTGGAGACAGCCCAAGGGATCAAATATGTATGGACTACATTCAGTGAAGATCAAATCGATTTGAATTATGCCAATCCCCGCGTGGCAATGGAGATTATCGATGTGTTACTCTATTATGTGGAGCGGGGAGCAGACATCATACGACTGGACGCGATCGCGTATCTCTGGAAACAAATTGGCACCTCATGCATTCATCTACCCCAGACCCACGCCATGATCAAACTCTGGCGAGCGATCTTCGATGCAGTCGCTCCTGATGTTTTGCTGATCACAGAGACGAATGTGCCGCATCAGGAGAATGTAAGTTATTTTGGAGTGTTTTTGCCAGAGACAGGGAAAACAGATGAGGCGCAAATGGTCTATAATTTTACGCTGGCGCCGCTGACTTTGTTCACGTTTCTTTCTGGCGATGCCAGGCTTCTTTCAGAATGGGCTGCGACTTTGTCCACTCCGCCAGGCGCGACCTTTTTCAATTTCATTGCCTCTCATGATGGCATCGGCGTACGTCCTGCGGAAGGCATCTTAAAGGCCGATGAAATGGAAGCCCTGGTGGCTCGAACATTGAACCATGGCGGCCAGGTAGGCTACAAAGCCAATCCAGATGGAAGTAAAAGCGTTTATGAGCTAAACATTACGCTGTACGATTTCTTGAACGATCCGAAGCATCCAGCACCGGAGGATGTCGCTCGTTTTCTCGCCTCGCAGAGTATTTTGCTTTCACTCCTGGGGGTGCCGGGGATTTACGTCCACAGTCTTTTTGGCTCTCGCAATTGTCATGCTTGTTTCCGCGAGACTGGACGAGCC
>WFTO01000434.1 GCA_015485435.1 Anaerolineae bacterium
TCTCGGGACCGAAAATCAGCTCTTCGGCAACGCGCCCGCCGAATAGACTGCTGATCTGACTCTCCAGGCGCTCCTTGCTGTAGCTGTATCGATCCTCTTCGGGCAGAAACATCGTCACACCCAGGGCCCGCCCGCGGGGAATAATTGTGACCTTATAGACAGGATCGTGGGAAGGCACAAGCCGACCGACAATGGCGTGACCCGCTTCATGATAAGCGGTGAGTTTTTTCTCATCATCGCTCATCACCATGGTCTTACGCTCGGCGCCCATCATGATCTTGTCTTTGGCCTTTTCGAACTCATCCATGCCAACCAGACGCTTGTTGGCGCGTGCCGCAAACAGCGCTGCCTCGTTCACCAGGTTGGCCAGATCGGCACCGGAAAAACCGGGTGTACCACGAGCGATTACACTGGGATTTACATCATCCCCCAGCGGTACCTTGCGCATATGCACCCGCAAGATATGCTCGCGCCCTCGCAGGTCTGGCAAAGGCACAACCACTTGACGGTCGAAACGCCCCGGCCGCAACAAGGCCGGATCGAGCACATCGGGGCGGTTGGTCGCCGCGATGACGATGACCCCTTCGTTACCCTCGAAACCGTCCATTTCGACCAACAACTGGTTCAGGGTCTGCTCGCGCTCGTCGTGACCACCACCCAGGACAGCGCCACGATGGCGACCCACAGCGTCAATTTCGTCGATGAAGATGATGCAGGGCGAATGCTTCTTGGCCTGTTCAAACATGTCACGCACTCGGGAGGCGCCCACACCGACAAACATTTCGACAAAATCAGAACCGGAAATCGAGAAGAAAGGCACCTTCGCCTCGCCGGCAATGGCCTTGGCCAGCAACGTCTTACCGGTACCGGGCGAACCCACCATCAAAACCCCGCGAGGGATCTTGCCGCCCAACTTCTGAAACTTGCTGGGGTCACGCAAAAACTCGACAAGTTCAGCAACCTCTTCCTTGGCCTCATCCACACCAGCCACATCGGCAAAGGTCACCTTGACCTGATCCTCACTCAGCAACTTGGCCTTGCTCTTGCCGAAGGACATGGCGCCACGGCCACCGCCCCCGCCCTGCATCTGGCGCATGAAAAAGATCCAGACGCCGATCAGCAGCAACATCGGGAACCAGGAGATAAACACCTGCATCAACAGGCTCTGCTGCTCTTGCGGCCGGGAGTTGATCTGCACGCCATGATCCAGCAGATCGCCAATAAGTCCGGGATCGCCGGGGTTATAGGTCACAAACTGGTCACCACTGTGAGTCACGCCCTGAATAGTGCGCCCTTCAATCAGAACCTTATCAACATTGCCTTGCACAACTTCTGTGATGAAATCGGAATAGGGCTTGCTCCGCGACAAACCCTGATTGGGACTGAAGTTGCTGAAAACCATCATCAGCACCACTGCAATCACAATCCATAAAACTAAATTTTTTGCCATATCGTTCAAGTTGATTCCCTCCGATGGAAGGCCGCTTATTTTCCCGCTTTAACCCTATGATTGTCACAGGAATTAAAGACAAGGAACATCATAAAATCAGACCTTACTATATCTTGAAGCCCCTGGCCAGAATATAAACCTCTCTGGAACGGGGCCTGGACGCTTTGGGTTTGCGGGTTATTACTTTGCTAAAAGAGGATCGGAGGTCCCGTACAAATTCTTCAGATCCACTCCCTTGAAAGAGCTTAACCAAGAACGTGCCACCTGGTTTCAACACCTGCCTGGCAGTATCCAGGGCAAGCTCCACCAAATACATGGCGCGAGGCTGGTCCATAGCGTCCATTCCACTCATGTTGGGGGCCATATCGGAAATTACAAGGTCCACCCCACCCAACTCCACATGCTCAAGCAGTTCATCCAGCACCTCCTGCTCGCGAAAATCACCCTGGATGAACTCTACATTAGGTAACGGCTCCATCGGCAAAATATCCAGCGCAACCACCTTGCCTTTGGGCCCAACGATGTCGATGGCCACCTGAGACCAGCCGCCAGGCGCCGAACCGAGATCGATAACCGTCATGCCAGGCTTGATGATCTTGTCTTTCTCATTGATCTCCTTGAGCTTGTATACCGCTCTGGAGCGGTAACCCTCCTGCCGGGCCCGCTGCACGAACTGATCACTCTCGTGTTCCTTCAACCACTGACCGCTGCTCTTGCTGCGCGCCATCGCTACTCGTCGCCTCCTTCCGTAAGCGATTGTTCCGATTCGAGTTGCTTCACAATTTTTCTGGTACGCATGAGCAACCAAAGCATGGCGCCCACGCCATAGAGAAACAGGACCGCGAGCTGAACAAGGGAATTGGCACTCAACGAGCCATGAACAATCAACAACAACACACCCACAAAGAGAATAATAGCCAGATCGAACTTGACTGCATTGAAGGGGCTGGCGGCAACGGTGAAACCACCCCCCTTACGTGGTAGACTCTGCTCCCTTTTCGATTCACCCATGCTGGAGTCCTTTCAGGCAATGCCTCTAACAGAAAACCAAAAGCGCCAACTGCGCAAACTCGGCCATAATCTGAAACCTGTCGTCATGATTGGCGCCAACGGCTATACCGACGCCGTCA
>WFTO01000435.1 GCA_015485435.1 Anaerolineae bacterium
AGTACAAGACAAGATTCTGTGGCCCCGGCATGCGCTGGTCCCGAGAAGGAGCGGAACGCCTGATTTCGGTGCGGTCCGCTATCCTCAGTGGACGTTTTGATCAGCGCTGGGAGCAAATCAGAACTTTGCCCCCAAATTGAAACACACCCCACCGACAAAGATTTTCTTTAGCAGCTCATCAAGACTTAGATGCAATAATTTATGGAAGCCATGTAGCCTATCGCCCATAAATCTTTTGTAGTGGGTCTCGCTGTCTGATGAACTCATGCCTTTCGGTTGCATCTTTGTATGCTTGGAATTCCTCATCAAAAGATAAGCCATTATTCGGGGGCAGATTTGCCCTGCGCCATTGAAAAAAGTAAGGTATTTCCCTATGAGCAGTCACCAGCTCCCAATAAAACAATTCAGAAATGACACCGCCCGCTTCCAACATCCCGCTCTCAAAAAAACCTGCAAGAGCTGGGCGGCGGTCATAGTCTACCCGATAATGGCTGACACGCCATCCTCCATGTATCGCTTCTGGCGCGATGTTCTCGATGATGGCAAATTGCGCGCGAGTGTCGCCATTCAAAGGTAGCCCCACGCTGCCAGGATTGATAAAATGCCATTTTTTAGTATTCTGATGTTTGCCGCCCTCGAGATAGAAGGTGGGATCTGCACTTTCCTCCATCTTGCTAGAAGACATCGCAACAATACGGTCAATTTGTTGGTGCGTGTGGGCGTTAATAAATGTGGCAAAGCTAACGTCTTTAAGCGTTAGAGCGATTCTCTCGGCAGACATATCCGTGCTGAATCCAAAACGATTATTTCCTGGAACTCCGTGCGTCAAAAGGATCGGCTCTGCGTCCGGATAGAACAAACTGAGTTCGTCGGGCAATGCCGCCAAATAAGCACCTTGTGTGGGAGATATGTGCTCGGCCAGCCAGTGTAATTGGCCCCAGCGCATGGGATCTTGCCAATCAACCGGCGCTCTTCCTCCTACAAAGTCAAGATAGTAGAATTCGTGATTACCGCGTAAGATGATCCAATCCGTTTGCTGCAGAAAATCAACAACCTGACTACTAAACGGCACCGCATTAATGATGTCACCCAATACAATAACCGCGTCGGGTTGCAGCTGGTTCAACTTGTGTGCGACGGCTTGCAATGCATGGATGTTTCCATGAATGTCGGCGAGAATGGCGAGGCGCATAGGTGTTAAATCTGTTTTGTGAGGGTGCGACCACCCGACCATATAGGGTGGTCGCTTATGTCGATGTTTAGCAGATTACGACGGAGTTTTCACCCCCGAAGGGATTCGGAACGTAACCATCCGCGAGCCAATCATTTTCCCATTGGCCATCAATGAGGAATCGATACTGATATCGTCGGCCAGGCTCAACCTCGACCGTGAATTGATATATCCCTTGCCGATTGCGTTTCATGGGATGAGGTGTCCAATCATTGAAGTCAGCCAACAACTCCACAGTTCGGGCCTGCTTGGCAAAGTCTACTCGAAATGTAAGTTTCATTTTCTTTCGTGTTTTGATGTAACGTTTGCGTACCATGATGGTAACTCCTGGTGTGAGTGAAAAAAGACGACAGCATAGCGCTGTCGTCAATGACCGGGGGATTTTAATCGGCGAATGCTGCTTTGTCAAATCACAACCGGAGGGCCTCGGCCAAAGCCACTGCTAAATGTACAGCTTCCCTGCCCGTAAGTTCAACAATCTGATGTCGACAGGATGTGCCGTTAGCGATGATTGTTGAGTTTTTATGGCGTTGGATGCTTGGGATCAAACGATCGTGAGCGATGTTTTTACTGATCTGATAATGGTCGGCATCATAACCAAACGCCCCAGCCATTCCACAGCATCCTGCGTTCGTACTCTCTGTTCCGGCACCAGGAATGGCGTTCAATACGTTAAATAAAGATTGTTCGCCCACGAGGGCCTTCTGATGGCAGTGTCCATGAATGAGGAAATGTGTGTTTTCTCTTTTTAGTGGCAGTGCTTGAGGGTCTTTTTCCAACAAATGAGTGAGATATTCATCGAAAAGATAGACGTTCTTGGCAACGATATGGGCGGTCTTGGTTGAAAGCAGATCTGGATAATCATCCCGGATGGTTAAAATACTGCTAGGCTCAAGTCCAATGATCGGGATGCCTTCCCTAGCATAGGGTGATAGCGCTTCGACCACGGTCGATGCAGCTTTTTTGGCCAGGGGCACAAGACCTTGGGAAAGCGCTGGGCGCCCCGAAGTCATGGCAGGAGTGGGCATGACATGGATGCCGGCGGCTTCTAGCACGCGAAGAGCGGCGATGCCAACCTCCGGTTCATTGAATTCGGTGAAGGTGTCAATAAATAAAATTGCCTTCTGCGAGCTTTGAGGAGATGGATGGTGTTTACGGTAGTCTCGATAGCGTTTTGAAAAAGTGCGTCGTTGAAACAAGGGAAAACGACGATCGGGATGGATGTTGAGCGCCTTTTGTATGGCCCAGCGTGTCGGAGCGATGCGTAATATCCAGTTTGATAGAGGTGCGAATGCGCTCCCCCAGCGGGAAAGCTCATGAATATGCCCAAAAACCAAGGCTTGTAGCGGTGGTCGAGATTTTGCATATTTTTGGGCGTAAGCTTCGGTTTTTAGCTTTGTCATATCCACGCTGGATGGGCATTCGCTTTTGCATGCTTTGCACCCCAGACAGAGATCAAGCGCCTTATATAAATCGGGATTTTGAAGCCCGTGCGGCAACTCCCCAGATAATGCTGCTCGAAGCAGGTTCGCCCTGCCACGCGTGCTATTGGCTTCATCTCTGGTCGCCTGGAAGGACGGACACATGACGCCAACCTCAAGCTTTCGGCAGACCCCTGCGCCATTACACATTTCCACGGCCATGGCATAGTTCCCATCGCGCGACCAATCCCAAACCGGTGTGATTTCGATGGTTTGATAGCTTGGCCCATAACGCAAGTTTTGGTCCGGCGGCAATGGGTCCACAATCTTATGGGGATTGAAGATATTATCCGGATCGAAGAGCTTTTTCACCTGTACGAAAAGATTGTAAATATCAGGTCCAAAGAATTCTGGATTCAGATAACTGCGGGCTAGTCCATCTCCATGCTCGCTGCTGGGCACACCGCCATATTTTTTTGCGAGCCTTGCTGCTGTTGTTGTGAGATAGATTAAGTTGTCGATATCCTCTTTCTTTTTCTGGCTGAGAATCGGACGAACATGGACACACCCTGCAGAGGCGTGGGCGTACATGGCGGCGACTACGCCTCGATCGCGCATCGCCTGCCATAGTTCACTCATGTAATCTGCCAGATTTTCTGGAGGAACAGCGACATCTTCGATCCCTGGAAGCGGTTTTGCATCTCCTCGCATGGAGAGAAGCAGGCCCAAGCCAGCCTTCCTCACTTCCCAAACATTGGCTTGTGCTTTCGGGTCTGTGATTGTGACAATTGGGTTGGAATATCCTGTGCGTTGTAGATGACGTTTGAGCGCCTCAAGTCTGTCCGTTATCCATCCCGCCTCGTCGCCAGCGAATTCCACAATATAGATGACCATCGGATCGCCTTCGATGAAGGTAAGGCGTTTGTTCCATGCTGTTGAGGATCGAGTCAGCCGCAAAAGGTAATCATCAATTAACTCTACTGCGGATGGCTTCAGTTCTAACAGCCCTGGCACCGCTCGAAACGCTTCTTCGCGTGATTGAAAATGCAGGATCGCCAACGCCTTGTGGCGGGGGATCGGGACCAGATTGAGTTCTGCTTCCAGGAACACCCCGAGCGTGCCTTCACTTCCTACCAGGATGGGGGTGGGATTGAAGTACTCCGCGTCAAGTTGTTTGCGGAGATAGTCCAGATTATATCCGCCTGAACGACGCCAATATTTGGGAAACTTCTGGTCGATTAACGAAGCATTTTCTCGAATTAAGGCGACAAGATCGCGATAAACGCTGGCTTCAAGGGTGTCACCCATTGCCAACTGCTGCACCTGTTGCCAATTGACCGGGCCGAAACGTACATCCCGGCCATCGGCCATTACCACGCGCAACGATCGCACATGATCAACAAGGCGTCCATAGACGATGCTGTGAGATCCTGTGCTGTTGTTGCCAATAATGCCTCCTACCACAGCGCGATTGCTGCTCGCTGGGTCTGGCCCCACCATTAACCCATATCGGCGGAGCTCCTTGTTTAACATGTCCAATGTCCTTCCTGGCTGCACCAAGACGCGACGCTGTTGCCCATCAATGTGAATGACGCGGTCCATGTATTTGGTAAAATCCACCACCACGGCTTCTCCGACGGTTTGTCCCGCCAAGCTGGATCCTCCCCCGCGCGGCAAAATCGGAAGCCCAAATTCGTTGCATGTTTCCACTGTCGCCAAAACGTCATCGTCATGCTTGGGGATGACCACAGCCAAAGGCGTCATTTTGTAAATGGATGCATCGGTGCTGTAGAGGATGCGTGTGGCAAGGTCGGTTTTGATTTCTGCAGCACTGAATTTTTTGAGCGTTTGGGCAAATTCCTGAATGTGTTGGCTGCTTGCGTTCATGGTTGCTTTCTGGGGTTGAGTGAAGGAAGATGGTCGAAGTGAGCAATGCTTTTATTGTTGCACAGCATGAGCCTATTGGCAATCGTGTTGGGGTCTTGTCGAGATAATGCGGTAAAGCGCTCTTTTTGCACTGGGAAGATTTTGCGTTATTCGAGGCTTGGTGTATAATGGACACAAAGCTTAGTGTAATAATTACACAAAGTCAATGTTGATTCCATTCATCAGGAGGTGGATCATGACCAAAGTCGTCATGGTTGTAGATATGCAAAGAGGGTTTACAGACCCGAAGGCCGCTTTATATGTTGGTGAAGCTGGCCGACAGATTATTCAACCCATCCGTGAGATACTGAAGACAGAGCTGGAACATGGGGCACAAGTGATTTTCACGCGTGATTGGCACGAACCCGATGACAAAGAATTTCAGATGTGGCCGCCTCATTGCATCAAAGGCACCTGGGAAACGGAGATCGATCCTGAGTTGGCAGAGTTTACGAAGGAAGCCATATTGATTAATAAGCGTCGTTATAGCGCATTCTTCGATACAAATTTAGATGAGCAACTAAAACGTTTAGCGCCAGAGGCTGTGATTGTGACAGGCGTAGCCACGGATATCTGTGTTTTATTTACTGTTGCAGATCTGCGGAATCGGGACTATCCTGTTGTTGTTCCCGCCAATGCCGTTGCCAGCTTCGATTCAGAAGCGCATGCTTTTTCTCTTAAGCACATGGAGAGGATTTTGGGCGTTACTGTTGTATCTGATTATGACGCTTGGCAGCGAAAGCAAAAGAAGGAGCTGGCACATGCCTGATTTCATGTTCTCAGATCAACGATTTATCCCAGCTGAAGCCACCTTACGTGGCGATAATGCGGATGTCTATTTTCTCCGCACCAAGCGGATCCTTGAGGCGGAGGGAATAAATCCGCGAGTCAGTATGGAGGTG
>WFTO01000436.1 GCA_015485435.1 Anaerolineae bacterium
CGTATCATTTGTGCTGGTATCGCCGTCTACACTAATACGGTTGAAAGATGCTTCGGACGCCCTGGCAACCACCATTTGTGCCGCCTCTGGCGTCAGCCAAGCGTCAGTGATCATGATCGCCAACATCGTGGCCATGTTCGGATGAATCATTCCTGCGCCTTTGGCCAATCCGACAATGGAGATGTCAGCTTCACCGATGGATTTCTGGCTTGAAGCGACTTTGGGCCGAGTGTCCGTGGTCATCATGGCCCGCGCCGCAAGGAGAAGGCCATCGGTATCCGATCGTATGGATTGATAAAGCGCGGGCATGGTCTCCTCAATCCGCTCAACAGGCAATTGCACGCCAATGACCCCAGTAGACATGACCAACGTGGACCAGGGGGAGAGCCCCAACACGCCTTCCACGGCTTCGGCCATTCTCCTCGCATTGGCCAACCCTAATGATCCGGTGACGGCATTCGCATTCCCGCTATTGACGATGACGGCATGAATGCCCTCGCGGTGCATGTCCAGCAAGGTGCGATCGTACAGCACTGGAGCGGCTGCATAACGATTTTGGGTGAACACAGCGCCAGCGACCGCCGGTGTTTCAGAAAATATCAGGGCAAGGTCAAGGGCGCTCCCTGGCTTAATCCCACAGGCAGTGCCGCCAAAACGAAAACCGCGTGGCAAGGTGTCGATGATCGCATGAGTACGCATAATAAACCAAAATAAATCAACAAAAAAGGACCGATGGATTCGTGGGCCTATTGTACTGGCCCGATCGGCTCCTGGCAAACCAAATCCCAAGCCTATTGCTTCGTTGCCATCATCTTATCGGCTTACGTTAATCACGCCCTAAACGCTTACATATTTTTAGATATTTTTCATTCATCTTCCTTTTTTGTTATCATTGGTTTATCTACCGGTTAGAAACCTCCCGCTTTTAGTAATCAGGAAAGGGATCGTGAAAATTAAATCATTGGTCAGGCTGTGCTTTGTCATCGCGGTGTTGTCAGCCGTCATGCTTTCTTGGAGCCAGAATGACGCTGTGGGCGCCCCAACCACACCCCACGAGATTTCTTGGCAAGACTTGGGATTGGGTGAGCGCGTCCGCCTCCAAGGTTCGGTGGCATCAACAGATGTGTTTCTTCACATCCCCTCTGGATTAACGCCCACCCTTCTGACCGGCAAACTCCAGCTATCGCCTGACGTGACTAGCGGATTTATGGAGATACGTAGTCGCGATCAGCTCATCGCCACCTTCGCTGTAGATGCCGGCACATCAAATATTGATTTGATGATTCCTCTGAAAAACTCAAAACTTGAAGGGGATATATTGCCATTGACCTTTATTGCCCGGCTTCGCAGCATCGACGATGTTTGTACGACCACGTACGCGGGCGCATGGATAGAAATCGAAGATCCCAAAATCCAATTCGAAGGGACGCCGCAAGCGCCTCAAACTGTGGGGGAATTTTTCCCTTCCATTCTCCACAAGGTCATTCTTGTAACTTCGTCACAGCCAACATTAGGTGAGGCGCAAGCGGCGATTAACTTAGCAGCCTCTCTCAGACACCGATATCGGCACATCGGGAAGTTCCAAATCAAAATGCGCCCCCTCAACAAGGATGGCGCACTGCCCATTATCGCCGATGAGGATGCTCTCTTCTCACGAATGATTGTTATTCGCGAAGGAGAAACTAACCGTGTCCGCGTATTACATGAAGGCAGACATCAAAACATGCCTATTCTCGAAATCAACGGAAGCGCAGAGGAAATTAGAGAACAAAGTCTCTGGGTAGTCGACCGCTGGGGGACAGCTGGCCAAGCAGAAGAGATCAACAACCTTGCATTTACAGCGCCGCAAGAAACTTACAGGGATAAAGTCTTACTACTCGAATTAGAACCGCCGACATGGAATGTCGCTGGCATGGGGAAATTAGAGATTCCCGTCACATTCTCTCAGGGCGACTTGGGAGGACCTGTAGACAGACTGGGACTCCGTCTTGCCGGCCACTATACGCCACTTCCCTCGGGTGCACAGGCAACCATGTCACTCTTTTTCAATGGTGGGATGATCTTCGCCACGACATTCGATCGTGATGGCGACTTTGATCATTTCGTCACTATCCCAAACAACCTCCTGCAACGTGACAACAAATTAACCATTCAGTTTCTTTATACCCCGGCAGGTGGGAAATGTACACTAGATGCACATCCATTCGAAGCATCATTGAATAAAGGGTCCTACTTTACAGTGGAATTCGGCGTACAAAAACCCATTCGATTCCTCCATTACCCCCAAATTCTGCTCCCCTCATTCCAAATCGCATTCTCTTCCTTGACCTTCACCGATCTGAACGCCGCGGTTTCAATCGTTAGTGAATGGCAACGAATCACACGATCGCCACTACATCCACAAGTCGTTCCCTGGGACCAAGCCCTTTCATCAAATCAACCAGCTGTGCTGATCGTTCATGATTCAACACAAACAGACAACCTAGCAGCCCCTGTACGCCTAGAACCGTTCCGCATCCTGGACAATCAGGGAAAAGAGCTGCTTCGTTTCGACACACCTGTTGCATTCGGCTTGGCAGAAACATTTACGTACAACGACCGCCCTACACTCCTTATAGCGACCTCTCCCACTGTATCGGCAGAGAAAATTGCGACCACGATTGTCGAACAGCCTGATGGCTGGTATAGCCTGCAAGGTGATTTGTTTTTGGTAACCGATGAAGGTAAAACAGTGATGTTGCAAGTGCAAGAAGGCGGGATAACAATCGAACCACTAGCTCAAACACCTCAAAGCTGGCATAGCAAATGGCGTCTCCTATTGTATCCTCTCATTCTCCTACTGATACTATTGATCGCAGCATGGCTCCATCCACGCCTTGTGCGTCCAGCTCCCAAGAAACAATAACTCCATTACCTTCTGCCCTCCCTTCCGACGAAACCGAACCTCGGCTGGGGGAACTGCTTGTGGCAGAAGGTATTATTTCTGAGGAGACCTTACAATACGCCCTTGATGTCCAACAACGTACAGGCGCGCGCTTGGGACAAATTCTGTTGGCCCGGGGTTTCATTACGCACAAACAGCTTTTTTGCGCACTGGCGAAGCTATGGGGGCTACCTTTTGTTGACCTCACTCAACGATCGCCTGAACCTGACGCAATCCGAGCATTTGATCCTTATACATTTATCGAATATCACTTTCTGCCCCTCTCAATTCAGAACGGTGTGGTTGAAGTTGCCACATCCGAACGGCCCAATCCACAAACCATCGCACAGATCAAAAACATCCTGGGAGATGTTGATATACGGTTTTTTGTGACCTCCGATTGGGACATCGATCGCGCCGTCCTTACCAACTTCCGTGAAGTGATTTTGGACACAGCCACCTACGGGCTTTACTACCGCGATCCTGATGAATCGGCCTATACGGTCCTTACCCCAATACAATTTTTTTCGGCCATCATCGCGATTCTTATCTTGATCACTGTTTTTTTCTTTTGGCCAATTCCAACACTCACCTTTTTGAATTTAATAATAAACATCGGATTTCTCGGCAGTATCGTTTTTAAATTTATTGTTGCTTTAGCAGGAGCCAAGTATGAAACCGCAGAACCGGTGACCAAAGAGGAAGTCGATGCACTGGATGAAGAGAGCCTTCCAGTGTACACCATCCTTGTCCCGGTATATCAGGAAGCGAATATCGTTGACAAATTGATGGAGAATCTATTAACCCTGGACTATCCCCCCGAAAAATTAGAAATCCTGCTTCTACTGGAGGAAAATGACACAGAAACCATCCAAGCCGCGCGTCAAGCAAACCCACCAGACACCGTTTCGTTTGTAATCATTCCCGACAGTCCCCCAAAAACGAAGCCAAAAGCCTGCAACGTAGGCTTGTTTTTAGCCAGCGGCGAATATCTTGTCATCTTTGATGCTGAAGACCGTCCAGAGCCAGACCAACTCAAAAAAGCCATCGTCGCATTTCGCAAAGGAGATGAATCCCTTGCTTGTGTGCAGGCAGCCCTGAATTACTTCAACGCTTATGAAAACTTCTTGACCAAAATGTTCACCCTGGAATATTCTTACTGGTTCGACTATATGCTTCCAGGCCTAGACCGTCTGCAATTGCCTATTCCGCTTGGGGGAACCAGCAACCATTTCCGCACGAATATCCTTCGACAATTAGGTGGATGGGATCCATTCAACGTCACAGAGGATGCGGATCTGGGGATTCGAGCTGCCACCAATGGCTATACAGTCGGCATCATAAACGCCACTACATACGAAGAAGCCAACAATGAGCTCTATAACTGGATAAGACAACGTTCTCGTTGGGTCAAGGGCTACATGCAAACCACCCTGGTCCACCTCCGTCATCCGGTTCGGCTGATTAAAAAGTCAGGTTGGCGCACTTCCATGGGCTTTCTTTTCCTTGTTGGAGGCACTCCGCTTACGTTTCTCAGTTCGTTACTGCTTTGGTTCGTGTTCCTCTTTTGGATTGTGTTTCGAACAAAACTATTTGATTTTCTTTTTCCTACAGGCATTCTTTATGTGAGCATGATTAATTTTCTTATAGGCAATGGTTTAATGATCTACCTTAATATGCTGGCGGTCGTGAAAAGACGTTATTATCGCCTTCTTCCTTACGCTCTATTAAACCCCATCTATTGGATACTTCACGCTATTGCCGCATACAAAGCCCTTTGGCAATTGATCACCCGTCCTTCGTATTGGGAGAAAACCACCCATGGCATCTCTCAGGTTTCGGAACAGACTCCCACGTAGGTCCTATTTGCCTCAAGAGTTGACCTATGTATTGCCACTTCTTTTTGCCCTACCTCTTGCTTATGTATCCTGGAGCGCTTATCGAGCTCTCTTTCTCAGCGATGTTCATGCTCGACTTGTTGCTGAAGCTCTCATTTTCCGCCAACATGGTCGCTTTCAATCCGTACATTTTATTTTTCCCTCTCTTCCTTTATTTATCACAACATTAACACCCGACCCTTTGATGCTATCCTTTTATGCGTCATTGGCTGGCGGTGTAACATTTTGGATGATCTGGCGTCACCTTCATCGCACTAACTGCTCTTTGCTTCTAAAAATTACACTGCTATTTGCCTTTGCCACGACTCTTCCCATCGTCTTTTTATTCACTCAGTCTATAACTGATGCGATCGCTTTGATGCTCTTCACTTTGGCATGGCGCGCGTTCTTGCGCTTTTTTATCCAGCACATCACCTGGGCCGGTTTCGCATCGGGGCTGTTGTTAGGGCTGGCTTTCTTCTTCAATCTTAACGCAGTTTTATGGGGAATCATGTTCGGATTCAGTGTTTTCGGCGTCGTACACTTTTCGCGGCAGGTTCCCCAAAACCAAGAACGAGGAGCCAGCTATGCCATGGCTATGATTATCGCATTCCCGGCAGTTTATATTTTCCTTTCCTGGTGTTATGTCAGCTGGCTGAGTTATGGCCATCCCTTACAATTTTTGGATGCCGCGATCATTCCTGCACATGGTTATTTGAGCTCTCATAACGACGCGGTGTATACCTTCCCCGACGCCTTACGCATCACCCTGGATGATTTCTTCCGTCAATCACTTACTCTGTCAACGTTTATTCTCTTAGTTCTCTCATCTACGATTTGGCTCGCTGTTCCCCTGGCGGCCATATTAGGCATCGCCCTCTTTCGCGGGTTTGGCTTGGTGGTCTACACAGAAGCAATGGCCATTGGCACCTTTGCTGTGTTAGCGCTCATGGCTCTTCCCATCATATTAAAAAAACATTGGCGAGCGTTTCTATTGTCCACAGCCATCATTCAAATTGCACTGGCCCCCTTTTTACCCATCCGCACGGCAGAGATCAATGAATGGCGCCATGTACTCACTTCAGGCGTCGCCCAACAAAATGATTTTTTCGATCAATTAGCTGCCAGTAGAATGGCAAACGCACCAGCTTCTCGCATTCTCGCTGATAATCGTAGCGCTTATCGTCTGATTGCACGCGCAGGCACCTCACGTCCTTTCTTGCTTCCAGGGGATGCAACTTACACCGAAGCAATGATTTCCCCTCATCTTTTCGTGGATTACATCCTTGTTGCAATCCGTCCTTCCCCACTAGACAACCTTTCCCGGCTTTATGCTACGCAACCGCCCACAGATTTTGTGCTTTCCAGCTATTGGCCAGGATGGCGACTCTACCGTCGCGTGGGGGTTCCCCCGATCCTCCCAGATGAATTGCTGATAAACCCCCCGGAATAAATCAAAATATGTTGCCAAATAGAGTTGGATGCGGACCAACGAATCCAACTCTTTGCGCCGCAGGTCCGCATCCACATTTGTTACTTTTCATGTAAAAAGGCTTATCACGTGCACCTAGATTCCTATTTCCGAATATAACTTCGGTTCAATCCTTTAATCACGTTTAAAATTGCTATAGTCTGGTGATCGATATTTCGAGACGCCAGTCCCTTCAATTTCGAGCAACGCACGCACCTTCATGGGCAAACCAAACAGCTTGATAAAGCCCTCCGCATCCTTTTGATTATATACATCGTCCTCGTCAAACGTCACGTAATCCTCTCGATAAAGACTAAAGGGACTCTTTCGGCCCACCAACACGGCGTTTCCCTTATAAAGCTTAAGCCGCACCGTCCCCGTCATATTCTCTTCTGTCACCCGCACAAACGCGTCTAGAGCCTCACGCAAGGGGGTGAACCATTGACCATTGTAAACCAGTTCCGCATATCGTAAACCGATCTGTTGTTTGTAATGAAGGGTGTCTTTATCAAGCACCAACTGCTCCAGGGCCGCATGCGCTTCGTACAAAATCGTCCCGCCGGGGGTCTCGTAGATGCCATGAGATTTCATCCCTACCAATCGATTCTCCACAAGATCCACTCGCCCGATGCCATGCTTAGCCCCCAAATCATTCAAAGCTGTCATCAACTCCACCGGACCCATGGCCACGCCGTTCAAACGCACTGGCAGTCCCTCCTTAAAATCAATAACGATATATTCAGGCTCGTCGGGCGCGTTTTCGGGTGAACTTGTGAGTGTATACATGGCTTCTTCCGGCTCATTCCATGGGTCCTCCAATAAACCGCCTTCATGACTCATATGCCACAAATTACGGTCTCGACTATAGATAGAACGCTCGGTGGCTGGCACAGGTACATTATGCTTGGCGGCGTATTCCAGCGCATCTTTACGACCGCGGATCTCCCACTCGCGCCAGGGAGCGATGATCTTTAGCCGAGGATTCAACGCCATCACCGTAAGCTCAAATCGTACCTGATCATTCCCTTTCCCTGTCGCGCCATGCGCCACAGCATCCGCCCCTTCAAGCTCGGCGATCTCGACCAATCGTTTTGCAATCAGGGGACGGGCCATGCTGGTGCCTAACAGATATTTGCGTTCATACACAGCGCCAGCCTGCATGGTGGGAAAAACATAATCGGTCAAAAACTCCAATCGCAGATCTTCGATGTAGATTTTGCTCGCACCTGAAGCTAACGCTTTCTCCTCTAACCCATCCAACTCCTCCTCCTGCCCTAGATTGGCGCTAAAGCAAATTACTTCGCATCCGTAATTTTCTTTCAACCAGGGCACAATGACCGACGTATCAAGCCCACCCGAGTAGGCGAGCACAACTTTATTGATTTTTGGCTTTTTAGGGGACATAAAAAACTCCTGAATGAAATTGTGAAAAAGGGAATCGTGATACCGCTTTTGTACGGTTGCAGAGACGTCACAGCAGATAATAAAAAAACCACGATGCTTAACGCCATCGTGGTTGGTGGGATTCGAGTTCAGATGCAGACGCGCGTGACGTCAAGATCAGATCCTATCTGACCTCGTCCCGTCAGTTGCGACGCCTGCGTTGAAATTTCATAACAAAACTATACCCGATTTCCAAATATCTGTCAACCTTAGAACAACATGAGGCCGTATCCATTTCGTCGATGGCGTTCTGGAGGCTGGGATGCACTTCGCTCTCGTTTCCTGGAAGTCGTCTCTTCATAAAATATAACTGCTTTCGTCTGCGTTCATCCTAGCGCCATGCAGAACTTTAGTGGACGCCAAATCCCAACCTGAGCAGTCCCCAAAAAAATTTGCCCCTCCCCTCGGATGACGCTGATCGGGCGGATTTCCGCAGACTTCCCCGGATGATAGGAATGCTTATTCCGTGGCAATCTCTGTGAACCTGTTGGATTCACAACATCTGCGAAGCGTGAACACGTTCCGACAACGAGATCAAGCATCTCGCACAACAATCAGCTGGAAATATGGGCACAAATGTACTAAAATAAAAATGTCTTCACAGATGTTCGCCCACCAGTAACACATACTCGCTATCAAGGAGGTCATAACCATGTTCTTTGCCCTGCTTATCGTCACCCTATTCGTTTCCCTGTTGGTTTGTTATCTTGTAGCTCGCGTCTTCGACAATCCCATTACCACCATCCTTGAACGCATTGTTGGAGGAGAGATCGCCAACGCATGGGCTAAATACATGAAATTCGCCATTTACGTGGTGGGTATTTCGGGCGGTGTACGCATCTACGAGCTGGAACGCTATCTCCCCCAACCAGAAAGCTACTCACCCGACGGCAAGCCTCTGCCTACCTATCAACTCACTCTCACGCCTGAGCGCTGGGTGCTGGAGATCTACCGCACTATCATCGAAACATTGCAGGCTCTGGCCTGGATGCTACTTCTCTTCTTCCTCTTCGCCCTGATAGCATATGTGATTGTCCGGATTTGGGGCGGACGCAGGAAAAATGGAACTCAGTTAAAAGAACAAGATGCTAACCGGCCCGCCTAAACCATACGACGGCGGGCCATTCAATGCCTGTGTCGATAACGCAGCACCGTCACACCTGGCGGGCGACAGATGGGGCTGGATACGTTAGGTCCATTATTAAGGCAATCACATGTATGACCAATCGTCGCACGAAGCCAACTTCGTCATGAATAACAGCCCCGCACTCCATCGTAACCAAAGCCCACAGGAACGGCTCTTGCCCCCGCAGTTCCAACCAGCACATCATCGGCAACGCCGGTTGAAAAATAAGAGAGCCTCTTTCAATTTTATGGCCAAACCCGATTTATGTCATAATACATGCTTCATACCGATGCATTTACATCCCCTTGTCAACTGAACATACGTCTACTTAGACATCAACCAACCATCAAATTGCCCCATGTTGCATCGATTTACACGCGAACGCTAACAGCCATAGAGCAATCCTTTGAATAACGCCCCAATATTCTGCGAACGCCGTTCCGTGCTGGCCGGAGGTCATCATGCCATTGAACCCACTGGCAGGAAAACCAGCTCCTCGAGATATGCTTGTCAATATTCCTCGACTCGTATCCGCCTATTACACCCTGCATCCAGACCCCGAAATCCCTGAACAACAGATTTCTTTTGGCACCTCAGGGCATCGCGGGTCTTCGTTGCAAAAACGATTCAATGAGGACCATATTTTGGCAATCACGCAGGCGATTGCTGAATACCGCCAACAACACAACATTCGTGGCCCCCTCTTTTTAGGCATGGACACCCATGCGCTCTCAGAACCCGCATTTATTACCGCAGTCGAGGTATTGGCTGCGAACGGCGTTGAGTTGCGCATCCAGGCTGATGGTGGCTATACCCCGACTCCGGTCATTTCTCATGCGATTCTGACCTGGAACCATGAACACGCACAAAAAACAGATGGCATTGTTATCACGCCCTCGCATAACCCTCCTGAGGATGGCGGTTTCAAATACAATCCCCCCAGCGGCGGCCCGGCCGACACCGCCACCACCACCGTCATCCAAGATCGAGCCAATGCCCTTTTACATGAAGGACTCAAGGGCGTAAAACGCATTCCCTTTGAACGGGCTTTGTCGCTCGATTCCACCCGTCGCTACGATTACATTACGCCATATGTTCAGGATTTGAAGCATGTGGTGGATATGGAGGCAATCGCTCAGGCGGGATTGAATATCGGGGTGGACCCGATGGGGGGGTCCGGCGTTGCTTTCTGGGAGCCCATCGCTGAAACCTATGGGCTGGATATTCATGTAACCAACCCTTATGTAGACCCCACCTTTGCTTTTATGACAGTGGATAAGGATGGCAAGATACGGATGGACTGCTCTTCTCCCTATGCCATGGCGCGACTTATCGATCTGAAAGACCGATTCGATATTGCTTTTGGCAATGATCCTGACTATGATCGACATGGGATCGTCACCCGCACGGCCGGACTGATGAATCCCAATCATGTTCTTGCTGTTGCCGTCCACTATCTTTTTCAAAATCGTCCTGGATGGGGGAAGAGTGTGGCCATTGGCAAGACACTGGTCTCTAGCTCGATGCTTGATCGCGTCACAGAAGCGTTAGGAAGGTCTCTCATTGAAGTTCCAGTTGGATTCAAATGGTTCGTCGACGGATTATTGAAAGGCACGCTTGGATTTGGGGGAGAAGAGAGTGCGGGAGCGGCTTTCTTGAGGATGGACGGGACGGTGTGGACGACGGATAAGGATGGTTTCATTATGGATTTGCTCGCGGCGGAGATCCTGGCCCGCACAGGTCGCGATCCCGGCGAGCATTACCGCGAACTCACGCGACGCTTTGGCAACCCTGTTTATCGACGCATCGATGCGCCCGCCATGCCCGAGCAAAAAGCTGCGCTCAAAAAGCTTTCACCCGATATGATCACCACACCGACACTAGCAGGCGAACCCATTCTGGCAAAACTGACCCGCGCGCCAGGCAACCAGGCCCCCATCGGCGGTCTGAAAGTGGTTGCTCAACATGGCTGGTTTGCCGCGCGTCCATCGGGCACAGAAGACATCTATAAAATCTACGCGGAAAGCTTTTTGGGCGAGGATCATCTCGAGCGCATCCTTGCAGAAGCCCAGGCAATGATTCGAACACTTTTTCAAATGCTCGATTCCCCCAACTCAGTGTCCTAATCCCTTTTTATGCTTGAATCGCTTCGCTCTCGCCCTTACAGCATACGCACCAAACTCCTGGTCGCTGTGATGCTTGTGATGCTGGTGCCGTTGTTAGGCACGGCGCTCTATGGCAATTGGTTCACAGGCAGCATCATCAAAGACAAAGCCATTGAATCCTCGCATAACGAACTCAATCGACGCGCCC
>WFTO01000437.1 GCA_015485435.1 Anaerolineae bacterium
ACTTTGGTCTTGCCGATAACGGGCATGAAATTGGTGTCGCCCATCCAGCGGGGAACGATGTGGATGTGCAGATGCTCCTCCATACCCGCACCCGCGGCTTTGCCAATGTTAATGCCCACATTAAAGCCGTGAGGATGATAGGCCTGGGTGAGAATGGCCGTGCAATAGGTGGTTAATTTCATCAGCTCGAACTGGGTGATATCATCTAGTGCGGTAAGAGAGCTAACATGGTTGTTGGGCAATACCATCAGGTGGCCATTGGAATATGGGTATCGATTGAGGATGATAAAGGTGTGAGGCGCTCGTAGTAGAATCAGGTTTTCCGGATCGTGATGGGCGTCTTGTGCCAGATATTCGCAGAATGGACAGTTTTTGGGCTTGGGGTTAACCATATAGTCCCACCGCCAGGGAGTGTAAAGGCGTTCCATAGAAACATCCAGTGGGGTTGATAGTGAAGATGGTGATAGTATGTTGGCTGATAATTCACGCCCTGATGTATCTAAGAAAAAAGCGCGTGAATGAGACGACTAGATTATAGTACAGTTGGTTAGGCGTCACAAAGGAAATTTTTCGGGAAAAGGTGGATTTCAGCACGATTATTTGCGGTTCACCATCCACACGCCTGCAAAAATCAGCGCCAGCGCCGCTAATTGCATCCAATAAAATCGTTCATCCAGGAATATGATTCCAAAGATGACTGCAAAAATGGGAATGACATAGGTGACCATGGTGGTTGGTGTTGCGCCAATGGATTTGATGAGTTGGAAAAAGAGAAAATAGGCGACGCCTGTACCTAACAACCCTAGCCAAATGGCAGAAAACCAGGCCAGGGGCGTGGGAGAGAGTGTCCATGGACGCTCTAAAATCAACGCTGGAAGGGCCATCCACAGAAGCGCAAAACCTAATTGCAACGCGGATAGCATGGCCGCGGAGACATCGTGAAGATATTTGCGAGCGATGACGGATCCGATGGCATAACCCAGCGACGCCAGGATGATGGCAAATTGTCCGATGACGGCCCCACTGAAGCCATGGGAAAGGATGTCGGGGGTAAATAAAATGGCGACCCCCATAAACCCCACCGCCACTCCGATGATTCGTTGCCAAGAAAGGCGTTCATCGGAAAGGGCGAAATGAGAGATCACTACGGCGAACAAAGGCACTGAGCTGTTGAGGATCGCAGTCAAACCCGAAGGAATAAATTGCTCACCCCAGGTGATAAGCGAAAAAGGCAGGGCGTTATTGACCAGGGCCACCAAAACGATGATCCCCAAAATCCGGTAGCTTCGCGGGAGCGCGTCTCCCAGCTTCCAGGCCAAAAGCCCCATGGCCCCGGCTCCGAACAGAAGTCTCAATGTGACCAATGTTAGAGGTCCCAGGCCACCGAGAAGACCTAACTTGATGAACAGAAAGGAAGAGCCCCAAATTGCGGAAAGGGAGAGAAAGAGCGCTGTGTCGCGTCGAGACATGAGTGTTGAGTAGCTAGAAATCACCTAAAATGATTCGCCAGCTGCTTTGAACTATGATGGATTCATGGTTTGTTCATGGTTGTCGATGGCATTATACTTCATTTTCATGCCTAGATACATGTTTTTAATGGTGAGTTTATGGATGATGGGCGGGTTACTTTTGCCCGGTCTGGTTCAAGCGCAAAACCATCCTTGCGATCCACCCAGTGTGATCCCCTGTCATGTGTGTGGGTTTGATACTTTTTACGGATCTCCTCCACGACAGTTGCCGAATGGATGGACGGGATTCGTGCTTGCGGGTGATTTGACCTTTATGCAGGATATCGATACGTTTTGGGGCGCGCCAGCATTGCGTATGTGGAGTAATGGCGGCATTTTCAAGGCGGGTGTGTTTACGCGAGTGCGCGTGACGCCGGGGGCGGGATACCGGGCCGCGGTGTTTTGGGCGGCTCCCAACGCGCCTGAAACGTTTGGACGCCAGTTGGGCATCGATCCCACCGGAGGCGTCGATCCTACGGCATCCACCGTCATCTGGGGGCCTATGCATTGGGGGCCAGGCCGCATCCTCAGTCACACCCCACCGAAACCTGTAGACATCGACGCCATTGCTCTCTATCCAGACGAACACGCGCCTGCTCTGGCCGCAGCCACACCAGCTCCTCCCAACCCTACGCCTGCCCCCTTACATACTCCCACTCCCTCTCTCACATCCAAGCCCACACCGACTGCCACGGCTACGGCTACAACCGCGCGCACGCCTTCAGTCACATTGACGGTGACGGCCTTCCCTGTTCCAACCAAAACACGCTTTTCGACCACCACGTCGACATTCGGCAAAAGTGGCTTGAAAGGCCTCCGAACCGATTAGGTTGAACACCCTGCCAAAGGTCCCATGCGTAGGAATCCCGGGCTTCAAGTCCAGAAAATGGCATAACCAGTCCTTTTTGGCATGACCAAAGGCTTCCACCTTGCTTCATGTATCGGCGTTACTTTACACAGCCCAGATTGCAACGGCGATGCTTGTGACGTCATGGCAAAGTTCCTTGTAATACAATCTCCCATCAGCTTCTCACCTATCCTGCTTTCTTCGCAATCCGCTAAACATAATTAGATGCGATTTCCCTGGCCGAGAGGAAGGTTCTCAAAAGTATGTTGGGAGGATTTATTGTCTACAACGCACTGGTGAAATTGAAACAACCTTATTCACTGCTTCAGAATTTGACATCAGCGACCTCCATCTCTATACTTTAGGTGTGCCATATGGCGACTTCGTGCGCCCTCGTAGCTCAATGGCTAGAGCAACGGTCTTCGGAACCGTAGGTTGGGGGTTCGAGTCCCTCCGAGGGTGCCATTTTTCACGTTAGCTACGCAGTTGCTATTGCGTAGCTTTTTCTATTTTCTATCCAATACGATGATCCTGAGCCGCCAACGAGAGAAATGCGCTTTTCTAGAGCGGTAGCAACGAGGATCATGTCACGATGCATCTTGTGAGGCTGATTGATGACTATCAAAATTGCAATTCCAACAGATGACGGAACGACCATTTCGCGCCATTTCGGTCGTGCGAAGGCGTTTCTGATTGTAACCCTGGAAAATAATGAGATTGTGGAGCAAGAGTTGCGAACGTTGCCAGAAGGAAGTGAATGCGATCATGATCATGACCATGACCATGGCCACGATCATGGCAGCGGCAATCACTCGGCTCACATGGCCAAATTCGACTATGTGAAGGATTGTCAGTTCTTGATCGGCGGTGGCATGGGGCAGCCCGCGATTCAACGCCTGAACGCCATGGGCATTCAAGTCGCGCTAACAGACCATAAACTGATACAGGAACTGCTTGAAGAGGTCAAAACCGGTCAGGTGAAGCATAATCCCCAACGGATTCATCACCATCATTGAGATAGGCGCCATGTTGACTGCTGATTATGTCGTCATTGTGGCGTCATAAGTAAGCCCGGCGCCCCCTTTTTCAACAGACAACCGCAAGAGCGGGTGCGTGGCGGTACTGTTGCCGGGCCAAACGTTCCTTCACAGGGATGCACGGCATGTGTCAGCGGCGGCCTGCCTGAATCGGCTTTGCTGAAAAGGTTTGACTATGGAGTCATGGAGAGCACAGATGAAAAATGAGGGAGAAGGCTTTCTGCCGTGAAACCTTATCATTTTTTCGTGTTCTCCGCGTCTCTGTGGTGAAATAGCTTTTTTGCAGCGAAGCCTAACGTTCATGTGAACGAATTCATGTCAACAGATTCGAATACGTTGCCCCCAAACTATCATCGTAATTTTCTTGCTGGATTGATCCACGGCATCTTTTTTCAGGCGTCAGCCGCGCTATCAAGCATTCATACGGTTTTCCCTAGCTTGGTCGCTGCCCTGACGCCAGCGGCCAGCGCAGTGGGGTTGATGGCCACATTGCAAAGCATCGGGCAGGTGATTCCCCAACTCTATACAGCTTATGTGGTGGATCATCTTTCCCGGCGGAAACCATTGCTGTTGGGCATCATCACCTTCCGTTTCTTGTCATTCTTGTTGTTGGCGTGGATGGTGTTACGGTTTGGACATACGCAGCCACTGGTGGTTTTATGGGCCTTGCTGTTGCTGTTTGGCGCGTTTTCGCTGTTGGGGGGCATGGGTTCGGTGGTGTATGCTGATATTTTTTCAAGGGCGATTCCCGCGCGCCGCCGGGGTCGCTTTGTGGGAATGCGCCAACTTTTTGGATATGCGTTGGCGATTCTGGCGGGATATTTTGTGAAATGGGTGTTGGGCCAACCCGAGCGTTTTCCTTTCCCTCACAATTACGCTATCATTCTCGGCGCCAGTGGCGCCACGCTGGCGATTGCTTTGACTGGCTTTGCATTGATCAAAGAGCCGCCTGTTCCCACCCGGCGAGTACTTCGACATCGTCATGCAGTTTGGCATTCGGCGGTTCAACTGGTAAAAGCGAGTGAAAGTTTACGAATACTAATCCTGGTTCAATCGCTGATTACGGTAAGCCTGGCAGTAGCGCCGTTTTTTGTGATTCACGCCAAACGCGATCTGGCCATTCCCCTGGCTACGGTTGGCATTTATTTGTCTTTGCAAATGGGTGGCGCCGCGGTTTCCAACATCCTTTGGGGATGGCTGTCCGATCGTCATGGCAATCGTCTGGTGATTATTGGCATTGCACTTATGAGTTTTTTCACATCCTTGTTGGCCTGGCTGACCCCCGCTTCTTTAGGATGGTTATACGGCGGCGTGTTTATTCTGCTAGGTGCGACCATCAGCGGTACTCGCGTTGGCTTTGCCAACATCATTTTGGAAATGGCGGATGATGCGACGCGGCCGGTCTGTGTGGCTGTGCGTAATAGCGCGCTACTGCCAACAGCGCTGGTTCCTTTTGCTGTCGGCGTTTTGGCGAAATGGTTGCCCTACACTGTACTTTTCCGCGGGGCAGCCGTGATCGCCTTGATTTCTTTGCTGCTGGCCATGTTTCGCTTGCCAGAGCCACGCGATCATCCCGACATTATTTGTTCCTTATAGCGATGGTTTTTCATCGTTGGTTTTTTAGATAATGCGAGCGTAATGATGAAAATACGAAACCGACATGGTCATTTCAATGTTTTGGCGCCATTTTACGACAAGTTTTTCGGAGGAATGAACCATGAACAGCTGTTTCAGCATTTGAATGTGCAATCTGGTCATTGGGTCCTGGATGTGGGCGGCGGGACTGGTCGTGTGGCGCAGCATGTGGCGGCAATGGGGGGCCGGGTGATTGTCGTCGATCCCGCCCCTGTCATGTTGAGTGAGACCAGGCAAAAGGGCCTGGTGGGGATTCGCGCTCTGGCTGAGCAACTTCCTTTTGCCGCAAACAGCATAGATCGCATTTTGGTCGTGGATGCATTTCATCACTTTGCCATGCAGGAGCTTGCTGCCAGGGATTTGGTGCGCGTGCTCAAGCCTGGTGGACGATTGGTGATCGAAGAGCCTGATTTGCGGCGTCTACCTACAAAGCTCATCGCCATTGCCGAGAAGATGGCCTTCATGCAAACGCATTTTTATGCGCCCGATGATTTGGCGCAACTCATTGAAACCCAGGGCGCAAGGCTGATGACCATGACCTATGAACATATCAGCGCCCAGCTTGTTTTCACCAAGTGAGCGTTCCCCCTTTGTGTATTATTTATCATCATCACGTTAGATAGGAGTGTCACCATGTCTACACAAGCTACTGTTCATTGGATTGACGGACTCAAGTTCCAGGCGGAAACCCAGGAAGGTTATACATTCACCATCGATGGGAAGCGAGAAGAAGGCGTCGGCGCCATGGACCTTTTGCTGTTTGGCCTGGCTGGATGTACGGCGGTGGATGTCGTTATCATCCTCAAGAAACAGCGCCAACCTGTCGAGGGTGTTTCCGTCAAAGTCACCGGAGAACGTGCGGATCAGCATCCCAAAGTCTTTACCAAAATTCATATCGAATACATTGTTCAGGGCGATTTGGAACCCAAAAAGGTGGAACGAGCCATCCAACTCTCAGAAGAAAAATTCTGTTCCGCATCGGCGATGCTTCGAAAAACGGCTGAAATCACCCATAGTTATCGAATCGTGCCGGCAGAAGGGTAATTCTGCTATAATATGTATGTTTCGCACAACCTGGGCGCGTTCCCGGTGTTCTATTTTCTGAGATCTGACACTTTTGCATTCGCCGGAGGCGTACATGGCTGATTCTCTTCCCCTCGCCATTCATCTGGATAAACCCCTCCATCCCTGGCTTAAACAAATCCGGATTGCTTTCGTGCCTGGACCGATGGACCCGGTGCTTGAGGAGACGGCACGGGGCATTCTGCAAAGCTTTCGTTTATTGGGCCATGAGGTTCAAGAGCATCCAACAGATGAGACGGATGTTTTATTGACCACTGCCGAATATGGCGTGCCTTTGAATTGGCGCCAATCCATGGTGCTTACGGCCCGTAAACGCTTCAAGTTGACGAGAAATCCAACGGTTTTTACGTTGGTGCATGTGACCCCTGAACGACTGCAGGCCGATCTGGATTATTTCGCCAAGGTGCTAGAAAAAGAGCCACCCGATCCTGCCGATTACGCATTCCCAGGGCTTGCGCCCCAGGCTCATCGCGTCCTGTTCGAACAGGGACGGCGTGGTGGGCCTATCCTGGCGTTGGAGCGTTTGATCCAGGCCCAAGCTATGGGCTTACGGGTCATGCTCGTCGTCGGAGATGATCATCCCCAATATGTGTATCATTTTGATCTGGTAGGAGCCTATCCCAAAAGCGTCAACCGCGAAGACCCCACCTTGTTTTATCATGACATCGCCTTGCGCGTGACCACAACCGTGAGCACCCGTGAGGTGACCGATCATGAGGTCGTGGGCGAGCCCATTCCTTACGAGGAGTGGCGTACGTGGACCGCGCCAGAAGCAATGCGTTATGCGGCTATCGAGTTGGGCAAGCGCCGATTTTTTACCGAAATGGTGCGCATCAATGATCTTGTCAAAGTCCCCGCGGTGCAAGATGCTGTCGCCAGCCAGTATAGTGAGGGATGTTTTGGCACCTGGGAGCCCAGAGGCAACGCCCTGGTGGCAACCATCACCGGCAGCGCTCGCCCTGTAGACAAGGACAATATTACCGAGAACGATCTGGCGGTATTGGTGGGCGTGCGGCCCGGCGGCATTGGTGCATTCGTCAAACATGTTCAGGGCAAACGCAACGATCCTCCCTCTTCAGAAGCGGTAGAGATGATGGACATGGACAATCCTCTGCCGCGCGTCCATCTTTCGCCGCCCGACTGGGAGTTTGAAGCCGAGGTCCCGGTGGTGCGATCGAAACTACACGGACATCGTGGTGTAAAATCTTTTGATCCATCGCTGGTGGAATACACTCCCCTGGATCCTGTGTACTTCGATTACATTGTTTCTTGCGCCACCGACGCCCAGGCCCGCGGGGTGCGAGACGCGTTTTCACGAGCTCAATGTCTTTTGAACCCCGATGATCCTCGTCAGATCGCCTTCACCATTTTGCCCGGTCATGGCGTGGTAATTGCTGAGAAATGGGTGCCGGGCAAGGTGCCTTTCCAGGTGATATGGGAGGCCATGGATACAGGCCAGCTGGTGATCGATAGCCATGTGCCCCAGGGGCGTATGCGCTACGAGCCCGACGAACTAGGGCGAATGGTTTTGGTGGAAGAGGATTTTTAGCGCTTCACACGGCGTAAGCGCGCTTGTAGATGCCAAAAAACAACCGGCAGGGAACGAACGAGAATGAAAAAGACTGGTTTGGGTTCGTTTCCTGCCGGTTGAGTTGCTTGGGCAATGGGGGGAAGCATATCAGCAGAGGGAAGGAGCAATCACCACCCTAACATATGCGCAAGGCAGGTCGGGTTGGGAGCGGGCGTTGATGTCGTCGCCATCCCTGTGCAAACGCCTAGTCATCATCCTCCTCGCCAAACTCACCTTCCTCCTCGCGTCCAGTAGGATGACAACGCACACAATCCTCGTAATTCGTGATGCCTTCCTCAAGGTGTTCATTGCGTATATTGGCGGGGGTGTGCTCATGGCAGTTGTAACAGGTATAGGCGGTGTAATTATTCTGATCATGACAGACGTTGCAGGCCAGAATGGTCGGGCTGCCATGATTGAGCGGGAATGTGTGGTCGGGGAGAAGGGCTGGCGTCCAGGATGTCGATGTGTGGCATTGAATACAATCGGTCCCAAACAGTCCTGCATGCGACTCAGGTTCAGGATGACAGGCCACACATTCAGTGGGAGTCCCAGCATACTGCCCACTGACATGACATTGGTCGCATGAGACGCTCAGGTGGGCGCCCAGCAAGGGGAAGTTGGTTAGCGTATGCTCGAAAATTACATCATCCCATCGAGAGGTCCCATGGCAATCTTCGCATCGAGGCCCGAACGCGCCCTGGTGTTTATCATCTTTCAGGTGGCAACTGACACAGGCCGGGTCGAGGTCTGTGAAGTCCGCGCTTACGTGGCATTGATCACAGGTTAACGTTGTATGCTTTCCGGTCAGGGGGAATTGGGTTTGCGTTGAGTGATTGAAGGAAATGCGTTCCCAGTTGTCGGTAGCGTGACAGGTCGCGCATTGGTCCCCATATGCGCCTTCATGAATGTCATCTTTGCGATGGCAACTGATGCAGCTGCTATCAAGCTGGCCATCATTTTCATCCGTATGGCATGCTTCACAGGTGATTTCGTTGTGCTTACCCGTGAGAGGGAAAGCGGTATCATTGTGGTCAAAGGTGACTTCTTCCCAGTCATTGGTGGTGTGGCAAAGGTTACATTGGTTTCCAAGCTGACCGTCGTGTTCATCATCCTGCTGGTGGCAACTGACGCAAGCGGCATCAATTTGCAAACGGCCCTGGGTGTGGCAAGCCTCACAGGCCAACGGACGATGTTTGCCATCTAAGGGAAAGTTGGTTTGGTCATGGTTGAATGTGATCTCCTGCCAGCGTTCGGTGGTGTGGCATTGTTCACATTGTATCCCCAAATCGCCCTGATGCTTGTCGTCTTGGCGATGGCAGGTGATGCATTGTGTTTGGATGTCAAGGATTTGCCCATCGAACAAGAATGGCGCGCGATCATGACGAAAGGTCACTTCCTCCCAGCTCTCAGCAGTATGACAACTTTCACAAGAGGTTCCATAATTCCCCTGATGCACATCGTCATCACCGTGGCAGCTGGTGCATGCTGAGTCCTGACCGGCATAGCGCTCTTCGGGATGGCATGCTTCACATGCGGTTTTCTGATGCTTTCCTTCCAAAGGGAAATTGGTCATAACCGCATGGTCGAACTTTTCTGCGTCCCCATTGCCATCGTGGCAAGCGAGACAGTCCTTTCCGACATCCTCCAGATGTGTGTCTGTGAACTCTGGCTGTCCTTCGCGATGGCAGTCGATGCAGGTTTGTTGATCGAATTCGGCAAAGGAAATGGGATGGCAGTGATTGCATTCCAGAGGTGTATTGTTGAAATTGTTGCGGTGTTCTTTGAGGGTAAAGCCGACGACATCGACGTCATGAGGAAAGTCCTTAATGTTTAGTTTTGTCAGGGATGCAGCGCGGCCCTGATGTTCGGTATGGCAGAGTTTACATTGCCTGGCGTTCACCAGTCGACCATGGAGGCCACTTTGGTTGGCCAGCTCTTCTTGTAATTGCGTGTGACAGGCCATGCAACGGTCCGCCATTCGATCCTCGCCCCAGAAGGGCGCGTGGCAGAGACTGCATTCATGCTCAAACTGAGCGTGATTATCATATCCGCCTAATGGGGTGGCTTTGGGCGATGCCGCGCTCAGTGGTCCTGGGCTGGCCAGCAATGGGCCTCCCTGCAGCACGATAGTGACGCCTATGGCAATGAGGAAGATGAAAGTGAATGTGAGTCCTAATCCTGAAATGCATCCCCGACGTTGCATTATGCTTGTCTCCTGACAATGAAACCGAAATGGAAACGCTGTTTACCAGCTGAGGGTGGCGTAATACAGGGCAAAAAGGGAATGGAGGAAGGCGGCAGTGAAAAGTGCCAAGCCAAGGGGGACGTGAATCGTATGCCAGAGACCCAGCAGGCCGCGAGCCACGCCTAGGGTCATGGTTTGCATGCGTATGGCTCGTTGTTTGAGCAACAATTGTTGGAGTTCGCGAAGGGTTGCGCGCTCCGAAGGGGGTAACATCGAGCGAATCCGACGCAGTTCCATGCGATAGGAGAGATTGTCCCAAAACCGAAAGAACAGCATGCCGGCGTCAGCTTTTTTCGGTAAGGGACGAGATTGCGTCAACTGCAGGATGGCGTCTCTCACTGCTTGTGGTTGTTCTGCAAGACGTTGTTGGATCGTTTGGTTTAGTTCTGCCAATTCCGCTTGCAATTCCTCTTCACGCAATTCCGCGCCGGCCAGGCTTCGATGGACCGTGGTATAGATATAACGGCCAATAAACCCGCTGGCCACGACGATCATGGTAAGCAACATGGTAATGCCCGCCAGGCCTGCGAATTTCCAGGCGGAATGTAACAATACCATGTAGGGCCCAACGATCCCCATGTAAATATGAACGGCCAACCATTGGCTCATGCGTCCCCAACGAAACAGAGTTGTCCGTTTGCGTAGGCTATACAGGGTTTCGGTGGCGAGCATGAGGGCAAAGCCAACAATGCCGATGCTGTGGCCGAACAAGGAGCTGGCCCGCGGCGTGGTCACTTGGGCGTAGATGATATAGACGATGCTCAAAATCAAGATCGTGAGTAGTGCGGCTTTAAGTTCTGTTTTCCTGTCCTGTGGCATGGTGCTCCTTCCTCGTTTTCCAGGTTCGCCAGAAAGGCTCCAGGCTTTCAGTGAGAGGGATGGTTGGGTTTTGCAGTTGGGGCAGAATCGCCGAGATATCCACCCCCGCGCCTATGAGCTCGATCAGTGGTGTGACCAGGCTCTGATCGCCTAAGACGAGCGCGCCCACCAGTTGCTGGTCTCGAATGAGCAGTCGCACCGAATTGACGCCCGTTTTTTGTTGTAAGCGTACGTATCGACCGGCGGGGTGCGCTGTCCATACCTGGCTGGCGCCGCGTGAT
>WFTO01000438.1 GCA_015485435.1 Anaerolineae bacterium
CGGCCACAAAGCGCTGCTGCCTGTCGTTCTCTAACTCCGAATTCACGTTAATATAGCTTCTGCTCCTTGCTGCTAAACGCTCCCATTCCATTTTCATCATGCGAATCATCCTGCTCGGACATTTCCCCGTGGACGCGCCTCCAACGGGAGGCGTGCAAAGCGTCATGGTCAATTTGCGGGATGAATTGGCCCGGCGAGAGGGGATCGAGCTGCATCTGGTTCAACACCGTCGGGGTATTCCTGAGGGCACGTTCGTAAAGCAGGGGTGGACGGAACATCTTTTCACAGCGTCAGAAAATCGCATCATGCCCAATATGTTGCGCACAGGCAAACGCTTGGCGCCCCTCCTGCGCAGCTTGCAGCCCGATGTGGTCTCTACCCATCAACCTGAATACGCTGTCGTAGCGTTGAAGATGGGCATCCCCACACTTCATACCATCCATGGATTTCCGGGACAGGAGTTTTGGGTCCGCGAGGGCGCATTCACCAAAATGGCCATGCTGTTAGAGGCCTGGCAAGAAAGAGTGATGTTGCAAAAAGTCCACCATCTTGTGGCTATTTCCGATATGGTCATAGAACGATATCGACGGCGCACGCAGGCGCATTTTTACCGGATCAACAATCCTGTTTCACCCCATTTTTTTGAACCAGGTCCCGATCCTGATCCCAACCATCTCCTTTTGGTGGGGAATGTAACGCCGGTCAAGGGGATAGAGGTCGCGATCCGAGCTGTGGCTCTGTTGCGAAGTGAATTTCCGCAACTTCAGCTCACAATTGTCGGACGCGAACCCGACCCTGCCTATGCAGCAAAAATGCGAAAACTGGCTGAACCCCTTGGGGATGCTGTTCGTTTTGTGGGGCCAGTCAGCCAAGAAGCCATTAAGACGCTGCTGGATCAATCGCTTGCTCTTTTATTGACATCCTTCCAGGAACATGCGCCAATGATCGTCGCTGAGGCCATGGCCGCTGGTCGACCAGTTGTGGCGACGCGCGTGGGAGCGTTGATCAGCATGGTCCGATCGGGAGAGACCGGGTATCTGGTCGATGCTGGCGATGCCAGCGGGGTAGCCAGAGCAGTGACCAGATTGTTACAGCATCCCAACCAGGCTCATCAGTTTGGGCAAGCAGCCGCCATAATTGCCAGACGTCAATATCATCCCAGAGTCGTGGCCGATGCCTATCTGCAAGCGATGTGCGGGATGATCGCTGAGGCCTGACGATATTGCGCATTTCCTGAGATTTCTTTTATACTTGTCAGATTAGGATGGATAAAACCATTCTTGTTTCTGTCGCTTCAACCCCTAATTGACCATTTTTTGGAGGAGAATACCTATGCGTAAATCAACTCTGTTTATTTTGCTTGCTCTGCTGGTAGTAAGCGCCATTGCCCTGAGCGCTTGTGGCGGCAGTGCAACCCCAACCGAGGCTCCAGCAGAAGAACAGCCAGCGGCTGTCGAGCCCACCCAAGCGCCCGCTGCTGAGCCTACCGAAGCGCCTGCTGCCGAGCCTACCGAAGCGCCTCAGGCTGAACAGTCTCAGGAGAAGGTCTTCCAGGTGGGCATGGTCAGCGACCTGGGCGGCATTGATGATAAGTCCTTCAACCAGACAGCATGGAAGGGCATTCAGGACGCCATGAAAGACATGCCCGTGGAAGGCGTGTTCCTTGAAAGCCAGCAGCAGACCGACTACGAAAAGAACATCAATGAGTTCCTGGCCCAGAAGAAGGACCTCATCATCACCGTAGGCTTTATGCTGGGTGACGCTACCCGCAAGGCCGCAGAAGCGAATCCCGATGCGCGATTTGCGATTGTGGACTATCCCAGCGAGGCGCCGAACATTCGCGGTCTGTTGTTCAACGTGGCGGAGCCCAGCTTCCTGGCGGGTTATCTGGCTGCCGGGATGAGCGAAACGGGCGTGGTTTGCACCTATGGCGGCATCAATATTCCGCCGGTGGTGGAATTCATGGCTGCGTTCCAGAATGGCGTGGACTACTACAACGCCAAGAACGGTGCGAACGTCACCCTGCTGGGCTGGGACAACGAGGCCCAGGATGGCGCATTCACCGGCAACTTTGAGTCCACGGATGATGGTCGCCGCTTTGCCGAGAACTTCTTCGACGAGGGCTGTGACGTGATCTTCCCTGTGGCTGGTCCGGTGGGCCTTGGGAGTGCCGCAGCGGCGAAGGATCGCGGCATGATGATGATTGGCGTGGACACGGACCAGTACATTTCGGCGCCGGAGTTTGGCAGCGTGCTGTTGACGTCGGTGTTGAAGAACATGGACAAGGCCGTGTACGACACCATCGCCGACCTGGTGAACGGCAACTTCCAGGGTGGAGAGAACTACCTGGGCACGTTGGCCAACGGCGGCGTGGGTCTTGCGCCCTATCATGACTTCGAAGATAAGGTGCCCGATGAGCTGAAGGCCGATATCCAGGCTCTCATTCAAGACATCATCGACGGCAAGGTTTCGGTGAAGTAAGACGAACCCCCGACACAAAATTTGCAGCGGCGGTGCAATGAGTTAGCGCACCGCCGCTGTATATTCCAAATAGCTAATTTCATATTGAGTTTTGAACCCCTCACCGTATGAGGAAGTAGTTTATGACCCCGGTTCTCGAACTACGCAATATCACCAAACGATTTCCTGGCGTTTTGGCGAATGATCACATCAACTTGACATTGGAAGAAGGGGAAATTCTCGCCCTGCTGGGGGAGAATGGGGCAGGAAAGAGCACGCTCATGAACATTCTTTATGGGCTATATCAACCCGATGAGGGTGAGATATTTATTCGCGGCCAAGAGGTGCATATCCAAGAGCCTGCAGATGCTATTCAATTGGGCATCGGGATGGTGCATCAGCATTTTATGTTGGTCCCGGTATTGACTGTGACCGAGAATGTGATGCTCGGCGCTGAAACGACCAAGGGGCCTATACGCGTGCTGAAGCGCGATGAAGTCGCTGCCCGAATTAAGGAATTGTCGGAGCAGCATGGCTTATATGTCGATCCCTATGCCAAGGTGGAAACTCTATCGGTCGGAGTCAGGCAACGTGTCGAAATCATTAAAGTACTTTATCGTGATGCAACGATCCTGATTTTAGATGAACCCACTGCGGTGCTTACGCCTCAAGAGGCCGATGAGCTTTTTGCGATTTTACGGTCCCTGCGGGAACAGGGCGTCAGTATCATTTTCATCAGCCATAAATTGCGCGAGGTCTTGGAGCTTGCCGACCGTGTGGTCGTGATTCGGCGAGGAAAGGTGGTTGGTGAAACCAGAACCGAAGACGCCAATCAGGCAAAGCTGGCGGAAATGATGGTTGGTCGCCAAGTGGCGTTAACGGTGGAGAAAGAGCCCGTGCAGATGGGTGAATTGGTGTTAGATATTCAAAACCTGCATGTCATGGATGATCGATTGCAGATGACGGTGGATGGCATCGATCTCCAGGTTCATGCTGGCGAAGTGCTGGGCATTGCTGGCGTGCAGGGCAATGGTCAGACAGAGTTTGTTGAGGCTTTGACCGGATTGCGACCTGTGCAATCGGGCAGGGTGTTGATCAATGGTCGTGACGTCACCAACGCTTCGCCTCGTGAGTTAGTGGAAGCGGGGGTGGCCCACATTCCTGAAGATAGACAATCGGATGGCTTGGTGTTGAGTTTCCCGGTGGCGGATAATTTTGTCATCAACACCTACTACCAACCGCCATTCGCCAGAGGATGGCGTATTAATCGCCCGGCGATTGAGGAACAGGCGGAGCGTTTGATTCGGGAATTCGATATTCGCACCCCGAATGCGCATGTACCGGTTTCGCATCTTTCTGGCGGCAATCAGCAAAAAGTCATTGTGGCAAGAGAGTTCAGTCGTCCCATTAAGCTATTGGTGGCCAACCAGCCGACGCGCGGGTTGGATGTCGGGTCGATTGAATATATTCATCAGCGGTTGATCGACAAACGCGATGCTGGCGTTGCCGTTCTCTTGGTTTCGGCTGAATTGGATGAGATTATGGGTTTGTCGGACCGGATAGCGGTTATGTTCCATGGCAAGATCACCGCTGTTGTCAACGCCTCCGACGTGTCGAAGGAGCAAGTCGGGTTGATGATGGCCGGAAGCACTCTTGAAGAAGCGCTGCAACAGGCGCCCGGACCTGCGAACAATCAGCCCGAAGCCGTTTTGTAACAACGTTGTCATTTTGTTCGGTATCTCATATCCCAATTCTCGGAGTTTCTTATGGATGAATCATCCGCGACCAGCGTGACGACTCCTGAATCACCCGAAGTTCAAACACACGCATCTTCTGGATGGGCCCAAGCGCTTGTGGTGCCCCTTTTGGCCGTGGTCACGGCTCTTATTATCGGCGCGTTGCTCATCGCATTTACGGATGCTGCTGTACTTGCAGCATGGAAAAATTTCTTCAGTGATCCCCTGGGCGCTTTGGGTGCGACCTGGCATAGTATCGCTGTCGCCTATGGCGCCTTGCTTTCTGGCTCATTGGGGCTGGTGGAGATATGGAAGGCTTTGGGAGTGTGGATGAACGGTGGCGGCACCGAGGCGCTTAAGTTCGCATTGGTGCCCCTTTCCGAAAGCTTGACCGCATCTGTGCCCTTTATTTTTGCAGGTCTTGCTGTGGCTATTGGTTTCCAGGGCGGCCTTTTTAATATTGGCGCCGAAGGACAACTTTTGGTGGGCGCCCTTTCTGCGGTGTATGTTGGTTATGCCTTTACCGGTCTGCCCATGGCCATCCATCTGCCACTGGCGATCTTCGCCGGGCTGATCGGCGGCGCTATCTGGGGGGCAATCCCCGGCCTGTTGAAGGCCTATACGGGGGGGCATGAGGTCATTACCACCATCATGATGAACTGGATCATCATCAGTATTTCCGCTTGGTTGTTGAAGGTGGGGGGGCCGATGTCGCGCGGCGATCTGCCCATTACGCCTGAGGTGTTGCCAACCGCCCAGATTCCCCAATTTTTCGACACTCAGGGGAACCGTTTTCATGCCGGATTTTTCCTGGCTTTGATTGTGGCTTTCCTGGTGTATTGGCTGCTATATAAGTCCATCCGCGGTTTTGAGATCCGCATGCTGGGGGCCAACTTTAAAGCAGCCGTCTATTCTGGCATTAATGCCAAACGGTTGTGGGTTTTCGTGATGGCCATTAGCGGCGCACTGGCCGGCTTGGCCGGAACGGTCCAGGCCCTGGCTATTGACCACTGGGTTGGCTTTGGTTTCTCCGCGGGACTAGGTTTCGATTCCATTGCCCTGGCCCTATTGGGGAGAAGCCATCCACTAGGGGTTGTGTTGGCTGCGTTGTTATTCGGCACCC
>WFTO01000439.1 GCA_015485435.1 Anaerolineae bacterium
CCCGGGCATCCATCCCAAACCCACACCGGTCCCCCACCGGAGTGGGGGCGTAATTTTGAGTTTGACCATATTTTGACCGGAGTCTGGCGAAAATGAGTTTGGCTCCTCGAAATGGTATTTTTAGCCACGGATTACACGGATTGCATGGATTTTTTGTTTGATTTCTTCTCTTTTTCTGTGATAATCTGTGAATGGAATAAAAAAACGCCAGTGTCCATATCCTTATACTCGATTCATACAGGTGCAAAACTATGAAAAACCCTTCCATCAAAATCGGCGATGTCGTGCGCGTGAAGGAGGGCGTGACCGATCCCGATGATCCCTCTATCGACTGGAGCGACTGGCATGGCCGCGTCATCGAAATCGGGCCTGCCAGCGAGCGCCCTCGCACTCTTTGCATCGAACTAGACAGCCTCACTCTGCGCTCCCTTCCTCCCGATTACATCATCGCCAGTGAGGAAGAAGGTCTGGATTGGACCCAACTCTTTTTGTACTTCGACGATGTGGAGCCGGCCGAGCCGCGCGACGCGCCCGAGGATGTGGAAAACGTTCAGGAAGAACTGAGCGAGCAGTACAGGTGGGCCTATTTGGGAGAGGAGGGCATGCGCATTCAGGCTGTGCTGGGAGATGCCGAGGGAGAATGGGAGGAGGCCAAGGCCTGGGCCGAGTATCTGGAAGCGCATCTCACCTTTCCATTTGATGCGAAAGTGGCCGAGTGGCAGGAGCGCGGCCCGTTGCGAACAGGAGACCGCGTGCGCGTCTTGGCTATCGAGCATGTCGACGAAACCTATGGCGTCATTGTCAAATGTCGACGCGGGAGGAAGACGCTTTATGCTCCTCTGGCGGATTTGGAGGTGATTGACCGGTCCTCCCAGGCCCACAGGCTGGTGTTGGACTACAGCACGTGGTTCGCCAATCGGTAAGGCGCGTTCATCATGTTCGACAACCAACACCCCACCCTGACCGAATAGATCCTGAGCGGCGCGGGCTGGATCGAGCTGGATATCGGTGCAGTCGTCGCAGCGGGGCCAGATCAAAGGAGCGAGGAAGCGCAATCCGCCCACCCGGAAGATGACCTGGGAGAGGCGCGGGGCCAGCGCCTCTTCGGAAACAGAGGAGAAGCCCCCGGTCAGTCAGCGCAGCCAGCAATGCTTTGCCCGCCAGGTCGCTGATGAGCGCGGCCAGGAGTTGGAGGCTTACCTGAAGAATACTCGCGACGTCAGCCGGCGAGAAATAGGCGGGCCGATGGAGGGCGTCCTATCAGAAAAGGCGCGGCAAATTGACGCAAGGGGCTGTTTTGCACTCGTTTTTTCCATCGCACCCCACATGTGTTAAACTTATTCCAGCGGTTAAGTCACAACACTTGCAACCATGCAACGCAGCACCTTCGGGGACCGGTTGCAGACATTATGGGGAGAAAATCACCATGTTGGCGACTGTCGACCTTTCTTCAACAGCGTCTTCACAAACGTTATCGTCTCCCAAACTCTTGATAGGTCTACTGGGCCCTTTCCGCGTCACTTCCGGGGCCCAGACGCTTCCGTTCCAGGAGGAAAGCAAAACCGCCTTGTTGATCTGTTATCTGGCGCTGGCCCCGGGGCGTCGGATGTCCAAAGACGCCTTGCTGGAACGGCTCTGGCAGGAAAAGCCGCCCGACAAGGCCTCTCCCTGTCTGAACAGCCTGTGTTACACCCTGAACAAAACCGTCAAACAATGGGCGAATGTCGATGGCCTTGTTCACTTTCGGGGTGGGGCTTATCATCTGAGCCTGGGAGAAGATGTGCAACTTGATATCGACTGTTTCGACCATTGGATTCAGGAGGGCCTGAGGCAGGTCGCGGAGGGGCGTCTTGTCCAGGGGATGAACCTGTTCGAGAGCGCCATCCGGATTTATCGGGGAGATTTGTGCTTCGTGGACACCATGCAAGCGCTTATTGAGCGCGAGCGGCTCCGCATCATGTTGTTGAACACCCTGGCGTATCTGGCCAACGCCCATTATCGACAGCAGCGCCATCTCCAGGCCCAGCTATACGCGTTGCGCTTGCTCTCTTATGATCCATGCCGGGAAGATATGCACCGCCTGATCATGCGCAGCTTTGCCGATCTGGGGCAGCGATCCCAGGCGTTGCGACAATATCAGATCTGCCGTCGATTGTTGGTCCGAGAATTCGATATGGAGCCCGAGGAGGCCACGCATCGCCTATATGAGCAGATTCGCAGCAATGGGTATGCATCCCGGGAAAGCGCCCATGAGGGTTGAAAAGGCGGGACGGGGCAAGTTGCGCTCCCATTTGATTTGGATCAGATTCTGATCTCATAATGAAATGAGTGCATTATCAGGGGAGGGCGTCATAATGGGGATGAGCGCAATCGCCAGGCGATTGCGTGATCATCTTCGCGTCCGCTCGATTGCGGCGATTATCCCATGAAATCAAGCAACCACGCCATCTCACGGGAATCAGGTTATTTTACGCTAATCTTGCGTCTTGTTCTCGACGCGAAAGGCGAGTTCAGACAGGGTTCATGCGTTGCAACCAACGGCGAGGTCATCGCCACCTTCTCACGCCTGGAGGATCTACCGTCACTGATTGCCTCCGCGATCCGCCAGCAAGCGCATGTGGATGGGGACGAATCGCTGGGATTTTGAAGCGGACGCCACAGAACGGTTCGTTTCTGCGCACTTTCAGTCAGTCGCTTAGAATGAGGCCACAGCGGCTCTTTTCGGAATAACCGCCCGTCCTTCTCCAGGAGGTCTAACCATGCCAGTCATACCTACTTATCCGGGGGTCTATATCGAAGAGATTCCCAGCCAGGTGCGCACCATTGTGGGAGTCAGCACCTCCATCACCGCGTTCGTGGGCTATACGGCCCGCGGGCCCGTGAACAAAGCCGTCCGGATTCACAACATCGGGGATTTCAACCGCATCTTTGGGGGATATCACCGGGACAGCCTCATCAGCTACGCGGTCAACGCCTTCTTCCTCAATGGCGGCAGCGACGCCTATGTCGTGCGCGTGGCCAAAAACGCCAAAAAGGCGCAGGTCACCATTGCCGACAAGGTCTCCGGCGGCGTCGACGTTTTGACCGTGGAAGCCGCCAACGAAGGCGCTTGGGGTAATCGCATCAAACTCGAAATCGATACCAACACAAGCAATCCCGACAGCCTATTCAACCTCACGGTTTCCTTGTAC
>WFTO01000440.1 GCA_015485435.1 Anaerolineae bacterium
CAACCGGCCTTTCTTTGCAAGGAGCGTTTTTCAAGATACTCCTCCCCTACGCGCTCATACTCGACGCTGCCGAGTTCGACTTTCTTTTGTTCCTGGCTCATTGGTTCCTCCTCGGGGTTGAAAAGAACGCAAAATGAGATGATAACGATATTGGGTAATTCCCTAGAAAAAATGGCGGCGATGTTTCACTTGTCCCCAGCGGGCGCGCCAGACGACCGGGGACGTGGACCAACGTCCTCTGGACGTTCACGAATTTCTCCTATGGTATTCACCTCCTTTGTGCTGAAAAAACGGGGAAGGAATGACAATGCAACTTAGGGGTATGACCGAAGCATCATACCCATCGCATACCACAATAAAACTCCAAGGTGCAGAAGACCCGAAGGAAGTCATTCCCTGTTTGCTTCGCACTTTGGAGTGTCATCGTGGTTGGGTGATCGGAGTCGGGAGGGATGTATGGAAAAAGCTGCCGCCATGACAGCTGGAATGGCGAGACTTGACCCTAATGACGCTTATTTACACGATTCTACTACACCCTGACGCATGCTGGCGTCAGCATCAACTTTTGTAAGTTTAACCACTTTTAAGGTAAATGTCAATCCCCTTTTCGAAAATTCGTTTGGAAATTTTGAAAATTAGATGAAAAAGCGCCCCATGACCAATGCCATGGAGCGCTGAATGAGATGATGTCAGGGCGCGGGTGGAGCCTATGCTCTGATTTCCTGACGTTGGAAAAGGACGTACCCAAGCGCAAACAACAGGATCGTGGCTGCAATCAGTCCGGTGAATTGCGGCCAAACGATCAAGAGGCTCTGACTCAAGGGGAGGGGGGATCCAGGGATGGCGCCCTGAGGAAGGATGGGCAATAATAGCCCCAATCCCACGGAGCGCACCGCAGGGTTTAGGATCGCGGCCATGATCTCGCCATACAAGAAGGTTGGAGAAAACCGGGCCAGAGCGATCTGGAGTTTTGCCTGGGCCAATACCTCTTGAGGCAATCCCAACCGCACGGGGACGATGGCTCCGGCAACCAATCCTGCAATGATGTTCCAAAAAATCAGGAAGAAGAGCCAGACCGCCAGACTGGCCATGGCTGCCGTGGCAGGCTGCCGAAAGATGATGGAAAAGACCATCGCCAGGGCTAACCAAACGCCCCCATAAAAGATTGTAGCGATGAGAAAGACGATCAAACGGCTCATGCCTTCGCCGCTGGGAGGCACGCCTAACCCAATCAGCCCCAGCCCGATGATCAACAGCCAGATGACGGTCAGCACCAGGGCCAAAGTGAAGAACGCGGCCAGGAATTTCCCAAATAGCAAGGCGTCACGATAGATGGGTTGTGAGAGGACGCGAGAAAGGGTGCGCCGATTGAATTCTCCGTTGATAGCGTCGAAGGTGAGCGAAATGGCGATCAAAGGCACCAGGATGCCCAGAAATTCGACGAATGAGGGGATGGGGGGTTTGCTTAGGGTAAACAGTTTCAGGAACAAGAAGGGATCGCGGCCAATGGTTTCACGGATTTGCATCATGGCCGAATAGACCGCACCCACGGCCGTGAGCAAGATCAAAACTTCCAGGATGCGCATGCGCGCACCGGTCAGGAAGTCGGCCATTTCCTTCAGGACCACCGCCCAGAGCCCTGTCCAGGGGGAGCCTTCTCGGGCGCGGTGGCCCGAGTCAAGGGTTTTAGCGTTGGCTGTCATGTTTCACCTCCTGGAAGTATCGTACGTAAATATCGTCCAGGCTGGGGGCCTCGACATGCAATGAAAGCAATCCGCCGCCAGCCTGCACCACGGCCCGGGCGGTTTCCGCCCGTAAATCACCTTTGGCGCGGACTTCGTATCGGTCCTTGCCCAGATAGGCCACGTCGGTGACGCCTTTCACGCCTCTCAGCGCTTCTGTGATGGTCTTGGGCTCCCCTTTCACTTCCAGTTCTATCCGATAGCCGCCCGCCATGATCTGCTGGGCCAGCTCTTCCACCGTGCCTGACACGGCCATATGACCCTGATGGAAGAGTCCTACCCGATCGCAGACTGATTGCACCTGGTGCAAGAGGTGCGAGGCCAGCAAAATGGTGATCCCCTCTTCTTTCAGGTCGCGGATGATTTGCAGAAATTCATGCGCACCTTCGGGATCAAGTCCCTGGGTGGGTTCGTCCATGATGATGACGTGCGGCTGTTTGATTAACACGTCGGCCACTGCCAGACGTTGGCGCATCCCCCGGGAATAGGTTTTGACCGGACGATCTTTCACATCCGCCAGACCCATGCGATCGAGGGCGCTGTCGATGCGTTTCAAGGCTTCTTTGCGGGGAATGCCGTTGAGTTTGGCCGTATACATCAGGTTTTCCACCGCGGTCAGATCCTCGTAAAAGCCAACCTGGTCAGGAATGTATCCAACCTGGGCTTTGACGCTGAGTGGCCGCCGTGCGGGATCAAGGCCCAACACCCGGACCATGCCGGATGTGGGCTCTGTAAGCCCTAACAACATCAAGATGGTTGTGGTTTTGCCTGACCCGTTCGGGCCCAGCATGCCGAAAACCTCCCCCCCTTCGATGGTGAGGTCCAGGTTTTCGACGGCCACCACGCCATTGTAATGTTTGGTGAGGCCTTGGGTCTCAATGACGTTCTTGACCATGGCACCCTCCTTGCGCCTATCGGCGGCCAAAGCGGGCTACAGCCAACGCCACGACACCGACCGCAATGGCGATGACGATGACTCCAATAACGCCCCAAAGCGTGGATGTGCGTACGGTGATGCGAAAATCTGCAGAAGCGCTGGAGCCTTCTGCTGGTTTGGCTCGTACGGTGACGATATAATCGCCCGCAATGGCTTTTTCGCCAGGAACGATATTCGCGGTCACTTCCACCTGTTCGCCTACCGGTATCTCCTCAACGGTCTTGGGCTCGAACGTGACCTTCCAGCCGGAGGGCGTGGAAGCGCTCAATTCTACATTATGCGCCACAGCCGTGCCGTTGTTAGTGATAACCACCTTGATGGGCGATTCCTTCCCGGCATAAGCCTCACCCGAGAGACGTCCATCTGGTCCTGACACTTTCAGGTCTGGTTGGCCGGCCACTTCGATGGTGAGATCGAGCTCTGCTTGCACA
>WFTO01000441.1 GCA_015485435.1 Anaerolineae bacterium
CTGTTTGCGCGGCGTGCGTTGCAAGCGCCTGACGATGTCATCGGGGATCACGACGCCGGGCACCCTGCTGCGCATGTATTCAGCAGCTTTAGCGGAACGTAGAGGGCCCACGCCCGCCAAAATAAAGGCCTGCTCATGCAGGCCCATGTCGCGAACCTGTTGCATATAGGCTCGAAAACGCGGAATATCAAACACGTATTGCGTTTGAATAAACTCCGCACCAGCGGCGATCTTTTTGGCCAGGCGCAAAGGACGCCAATCATAAGGAGGGGCAAAGGGATTGGCGGCCGCCCCCAAAAAAAGTTTGGGTGCGGTGGTGATCTTGCGTCCACTCAAAAATTTCTTTTCATCTCGCATGATCCTAGCCATCCGCAACATTTGAATGGCGTCCATATCGAACACGCGCTTCGCCTGAGGTTGATCCCCCACTGTGACGTCATCGCCGGTGATAAAGAGAACGTTACGCACCCCCATGGCGGCCGCGCCTAATAGATCCCCCTGGATGGCAATGCGATTGCGATCTCGGGCGGAGACCTGGTAAACCGGTTCGTATCCAGCCCGGGTTAACAAGGCGCAAATAGCCACGCTCGACATATGCACATTGGCTCCGGATGCATCCACGGCATTGATGGCGTCGCACACTTGCGACAACACCAACGCCGCCCGATACACATCTTCCGGATCGGCGCTATCCGGCGGATTCAATTCGGCGGTCACCGCCATGCGACCGCTTCGAAGCACCCGTTCCAACATGCTATCTGTCTGGCGAACCCGTCCCGAGCTCATGCCATCCCTCCCGGGCGCTTGAACACGTAAGTGCGTAGGGGCATCTGGCCGTTGATCGCCCGCCAGCCCTTAGGATGCTCCCGGTCCAGGCCCACCATCATGTTCACCCATGAGGAAGTGCCATGAAGTCGCCAGTTATGCGGCGGTTGTATCAGAAGCAACTCATGCCCGTATGTCGGCATTTGCTGCGCATTTTCCCAGGCCCGAACCCATACACAGGTCATCTCTGGTTTGACCTCACAACGCCCGTTGGATCGCACTCCGCCGCACGGCCCGTTCCGCAACTGTTTCGGGCAATTCATAGGGCAGACCATGCCGGTGCTGTGCAAGATGCATTGACCGCACATCTGACACTGGAACAAGGGCGTTTTTAGCGCCCGTTCCCCAATAATGAATGCGCGCTCAGCTTTCCCTCTGGGCCGAAGCCAGGGGCGGAAAAGCGAGACAAACCGCACAGTCATGGCGTAAAGCTCTTCCAGAAGGTGAGGATATCGATCCATCAATGGGGACATTGGCTATCGGATACGTGTTTTCTTACTGGAGTTAGACAACATGGGCGCTGAACGGACCCTTGGACAGGCGCTGGGAAGTACGACCCCAGAGACGAACATCAGGCCACACCCAAAAGAGCACTGGCCAATGAGACCGCCTTTCCGGCATCGGCAGCGTAGCCGTCGGCGCCGATCTGCTCGGCAAATTTATCAGTGATGGGAGCGCCACCCACAATAATACGGACTTTATCTCGGACCCCCGCCTCCATCAGGGTCTGAATGGTCACGCTCATCTGACGCATGGTCGTCGTCAACAAGGCGGACAATCCCAAAATATCAGGCTGATGAGTCTGAATCGCTTCGACAAATTTCTCAGGGGCGACATCAACGCCGATGTCTATGACCTCGAACCCGGCGCCTTCCAACATCATGCCCACAAGGTTTTTACCAATATCATGAATATCGCCTTTGACCGTTCCCAACAAGACCTTGCCAATGGCGGGCGTGTCGGTTTCTGCCAACAAAGGGCGCAAAATCGCCAGACCCATCTTCATGGCTCGGGCGGAAATCAACATCTCGGGCACAAAATACTCCCCCTCTTCATAAAGACGCCCAACCTCTTTCATCGGGGCTATCAACCCTTCATTGAGCACCACATCGACAGGTGCGCCCATCTCAATTGCGCGGTGGACAAATTCTGTGGTGGCATTGGCGTCACCATCTAAAACAGCATCGTAAATTTCATCAAGGATTTGTTCCAATTGTTCAGACATGGGCTTATGCTCCTTTGCAGGACTGGTGTTGAGATCGCGCTGGCGGTTTGGAAAGAGTGCTCCAGTGAAAAGGATTTTGCTTGGGACACATCATAGCATAGAGGATAAAGGATACGCCCATTTTACAAAAAATCTAGGAGCGTTTCGCCAGCACCCTGGCCTCATAGGCTTTAATCTCTTCAAGATATCCCCATCCGATGGGGACATCGGCCCGAAGGCAGTAATAGTCCCAGACAGCTTCAAACGGCATCATCTTGAGCTCTTCCAATAATACCAACCTGGAGGTGAAATCGCCTTGGAGCTCCAGGTCTCGGAGCATTTTTGTAGGCTCCAACAGTGCGATGAGAAGGGCTTTGAGCGCGTTTCGGGCGCCAATGGCCCAGGCGGCCAAACGGTTAATGCTGGCGTCGAAGAAATCCAGTCCAATGTGCACCCTGTCGAGAAAACCACCCCGTACAACTTCCTGTAAAATGGCCAGGGTGTCGTCATTCAACGTCACCACATGGTCGCTGTCCCAGCGTACGCCGCGACTTACGTGCAGCAGAAGCTCATCGACGTAAAGAAGAACGGAGCTGATTTTGTCGGCGATGCTTTCGGTGGGATGAAAATGGCCGCTATCCAGACAGAGCAACACATTGCCTCGAGAAACCGCATATCCCAAATAGAATTCATGCGAACCAACCACGTAACTTTCTGAACCAATGCCGAACAACTTTGCTTCAACCGCATCAAGGTTATAACGGCGATCAATCTCCTTCGCGAAGATGGCATCCAAGCTTTCCAGCAAACGCTCACGCGGCGCAAGTCGATCCACGGGGGTGTCTTTGTATCCATCAGGAATCCACACATTGGTGACACATGGCGTGCCAAGCTCTTTGCCGAAATACGCGCCTATCTCTCTGGCGGCGATACAATGTTCAATCCAAAATTGTCGGATTCCGGGGTCGGGATGAGCGAGGGTAAAGCCATCATCCGCCAAAGGATGTGAGAAGAGGGTGGGATTGAAGTCGATGCCATGGTGGTTGGCTCGGGCCCAGGCCACCCATCCCTCAAAGTGTTCTGGGCGGATCTCATTCCGTTCAATTTTTTTCTCTGATTCCAGATAGATAGCATGAAGATTCAGGCGATGATGCCCCGGCAGCAGGCGAAAAACCATATCCAAATCTTGCCGCAGCTCCTCGGCGGTGCGAGCCTTTCCCGGATAATTGCCGGTGACAGCGATGCCGCCACTCAAACCCGCGTCCGGATTTTCGAATCCGCCGACATCATCCCCCTGCCAACAATGCAAGCTGATAGAAATTTGAGCAAGTCGATCCAGGGCCTTATCGACATCCACCCCCAAGGCAGCATAGCGATCCCTGGCCATCTCATAGGCCTGCAAGAGTTGTGTTTCTGTGGGTTGTTGGTTCATTTTCGGGCCTTTTCCATGAAGATAGGTTTAGACGAGGACATGATCACGCTTCGTAGACGCCATGTTTTTTGACCGCGGCGATAAACGCCTCGAGGTTCTCTAAAGGGACATCGACCTGAACGATATGCGCAGGAGCACACATGTAACCTCCACCCGCTCCCAGGATGCGGATTTTCTCAGCGACATCGGCTTCGATCTCTTCGGGCGTTCCCTCAGGCAGCAAATGTTGCTGATCGATAGCGCCCCAAAACGCCATCATATCCCCAAATCGCTCTTTCAGTTCCTGAGGATCGTGTCCGGGAACATTGGGCTGCACGGGGTTGAACACGTCCATTCCGATTTCCGCGAGATCTCCCAGGATGGGAGCAACGGCGCCATCCGTATGATAGGCGATAATCACATCGGGATTCATGGCTTTAACTTCCTGCCACAATTCAGCGTAGCGCGGCTTAAACACCCGTCGCCACATCCGTGGAGAGATGAGCATGCCATTTTGTGCGCCGAAATCATCGCCAAACCAGATCGCATCCACGCCAAGCTCCACCAATTGTTTGGCGATGCCAATGCTGAACTCCTTGACACGATCGATGAGCACTTCGACATAATCCTCACCGATGGCCATGTCTATCAAAAATTTCTCCAAACCGA
>WFTO01000442.1 GCA_015485435.1 Anaerolineae bacterium
CCTTCACGCAGGACGTACGTTGTCAACGTGCGTCCTGCTTTTTTCCAGGCCGATCATGAATCCCACAGACGCCCTAGAAACTACTTTGACTATCACAGAGGAGCTATTCAATTCGGGGAACCATATCTTCAAGTTCTTTTTATCCATTTTTATCCTTATTGTTGCCCTAATTATCCGCAAAACCCTTCAAAAAGTCATCCTTCGACAACAGATTCCTTCCCAAACAGCCTATTTTTGGAACAAAGCCGTTAGCTATGGCGTGGCGTTTCTGACGGTTTTCATTGTGGGCGGCATGTGGCTGTATGGCGTGCAAAACGTCGCTACTTTTTTAGGTTTACTTAGTGCAGGCCTCGCTTTTGCATTACGAGAGCCCATCATCAATCTAGCAGGTTGGCTTTTCATCTTAATCCGCCAACCTCTGTCTCTCGGAGACAGAATCGAAATAGACAGTATCAAAGGCGACGTCATTGATATGGGACCATTTTTCTTTTCTGTTTTAGAAGTAGGCAATTGGATTGCTGGAGAACAAAGCACTGGCCGTATTATTCATATCCCTAACGTAAAAATTCTTACCTTTCCAATCGCTAATTACACGCAACAATTCCCCTACATTTGGGATGAAATTTCGGTAATGATCACTTTTGAAAGTAATTGGGAAAAAGCAAAACAGCTTTTGGAACAAATTTTGGAAGCGGCAACCGTAACGTTCACAGGCCCTGAAGAAAAGGAATTGCGAGAAACTGCCACGCGATATTACATTAAGTTGGGGAAATTAACCCCGGTTGTGTACACCTCGGTAGCAGATAGTGGCGTCCTGCTGACGATGCGTTATTTGACACCCGTTCGACAACGACGTAGTCGTGAACAACTCATTTGGGAAGAAGTGCTACGAGCTTTTGCCAAAGAGGATGACATCGATCTGGCCTACTATACGAAACGCATTTTTTACAATCCTCGCGAGGGCAAACCTGGAGCTGGTGGCCCAGGAAAACGTCCTTCCGCCCCCACCGACAAGGGGAAATCTATTAACTCGTAACCACCTCATTCAGCCATAGAGATGATGTCGCGCCTTATCGCCATTCTCAATTGCCGCATCCTTACATCGCAGGGGGCGTTAATGTCCGGCGCCATCCTCATTGAAGAGGGGAGAATCGTTGCTGCCGGACGCGACTTCCTGATGGCCATTCCTTCAGACGCACTGCTGATAGACGCCGAAGGCGGGACCATAGGCATGGAGACGTCTGAAGGCCCTTTTCAGGCCGTTACCGTTGGCGCTCAAGCGGATATCCTCTGTCGTTCGAAATTTGGACATGTTGTTTGGATGATGAAAGAAGGCCGTATCGTGCCCCCTACAGAAAAGAGAGGGGCAGCGTTGCACTGGCACCATGTGCGCGCAGAAGCCATCCGTCAGGTAATCAATTTACTCAGCAATCGGGAGGAACATCGACATTTGCAACGATTGGAGGAAATGGATCAGATTGAACAGGGCTTGGACCTGGTCTGGACATTTCATACCAGCGCAGGGATCAATCAAACCGTCAGTATCCGGGTGATACCAACGTTAACCAATAAAACGCGCCACATCTTTGTGCTCGATCGCATCTCAGCCCAACGCATGCCAGAGATCAGCCTGAGCAACACTCGGGCCCATTGGTGGTTCTATGTACACTCAGCAGATAGGCAATGCTATTGCATTCCCACAAAGCCCCTGAAGACATGGCTGCTCACTCGAGCACCAACCATCCCACTTTCAAATGTTCAATTTCCTGGCCAACCACATCCATTGAAGGGGTGGGCTATTGACATTCAACATTTGCAATCATCGCTGGCAAGCATACGAACCCTACCATTGCCCGCACCGGTAAAAGAGAAGGCCAAATAAGAATTAGAAAATATCCAATGTGCGAGCGATATAAGGATAAACTGTGACGTTATACCCCTGCCAAAGTTGTTCAGGCGCTATCATCACGATCCTCCAACGTTGCCCAGCTGCGTTGAATACAATGACGCGCACGCGTGCACGTGCTCCAGTCTTCAGATAGATGCTTTCGGTCTCGGACATTTGTCCTTTCACATTGGCAATTTCGAATCCGGTGGCCAATGTCCACGTATCAGGTTGAGCCAGGCCGCCTGGAATCAGTGAGGCAATTTCGGTAGCGACAGCCTTTTTAGCCTGACGCATACTCCAACTCAATGGCGCGTTTGGAGAGCCCTCTAAACGCGAGATAGCATATATGCTTCGTTCTCCGCCGCTCTCATCCTTGGTCAACAACGCCGTGCGATAAGGTTGAACATATTCTTGTAACGTCCATCCCGGCGGAATACAGAAACTCACACCCCACACAAACACCGCTTCCTGATTCCCTTCGCAGATGCTCGGCATTGTGGGAATGGGGGTTGGCGTGGGCGAAGGGTCCATTGCGGGTGGAGATGGTGCAGTCGCGCCTACGGGCATGATGCGCACCTCTTGATCGCCCGTCGTTGCCCCTGGTTTGTTATCAACTCCCCCCGACGAAGACGACGTGGCTGGCACGAGAATCAGAGCGCCAACGACCAATTGATTGGGATTTGAAAAGTTGTTTAACTTTTGCAGTTCAGCTACCGACGTTTGAAACTTTCGAGCAATACTGGAAAGCGTGTCCCCTGGTTGCACCTTATAGCGTTTTGTGCCCGGCATGGGCGTAACCAGCGCTGGCTTAGAGGCAGGCGCAGATGGCGCTTGCGGCACCTTCAACTCCTGGCCCACAGCCAGCTTAGAAGGATCGCTAATGCCATTGATGCGCTGAAGCTCGGTGACAGATGTCTGATATCGCTTTGCAATACTATACAAAGTGTCTCCTTTCTTCACTACATAGAGGGCATAAGATGACGAAACGCGTGTTGCCGCCGTGACGGAAGAGCGCGCGCTCGACGACACAGTCATAGTCGTCGAAGGAGTCACTGTTTGTGTGGCAGGCGCCGCAGTTCGAGTGGCCGAACTCGAAGTAATAGTTGGTGTTTTACCGATGGTGGATGGAGTGGCCGATGCCAAAGCTTTCGTATCTGTCGTACGCGGCGTCGCCTGTAGGGGCAATTTATCTAGCGAAGTCGAAATCTGGTCGCGCCCAAGCCATAACACCAAACCAACACCTATTGCGATGGCCCAAAACCGAATGGAACGGAACATAGGAATGCCGTGTTGGGGGAATAGTGGGGGAATACAAAGCGATACAATTCTGACTCAAGCTTATCATGGACAAGCGAACAGGTCAAAAAATCACAAAAGAGTGTCATCTTTCTCACGTCTTCATGAAAAAACCTATTGGCGAATGAAAAAAAGCATGCTATACTAAGTCAAGGAGTTAGTGTAGTGATGCCAGAACGACGACGAATTTCGGTAAGGATGCAACGAGGTCAACATTTGGGTCGAAGGGATGAGTGTGTGTCTGGGGTTGATGGCGGCTCCACAGCCGGAACCGTTGTCGCGGCGTGTCCTGCACCCGAACTCTTGTCATCCTCTGGCCAATGGAACACCAAATTGGCCGGATAATTCAAAGGAGAGTCTCACCATGATGAACTTGATCATCCAGACCCATAACGTAGAATTAACCGATTGGCTGAGACAATATGTTGAGAAAAAGATTGGTCGGCTGGAGCGCTATTTACCCGATATCGATGAAGCAAGGGTGGAACTACGCGAGGAAAGCACACGTAGCGCTTCCGACAGAGCTGTGGCTCAGGTGACCCTTCGCAGCCGTCGCACGATTTTACGGGCAGAGGAGCGCACCGGCGATATGTTCGCATCGATCGACGCAGTCTCTGATAAGCTCGAACGGCGTATTCGTCGATTTAAGGGCAAACGAGCGCGAAATCATAAACGCGCCATTGCTGAAGCCAACGTTATCGAAGAAGCCTTTGCGCCCACCGCCGAAATGATAGAAGAAGAAGTCCCAGAAGCGGAAATCGTCCGCAGGAAACGCTTCGAAGTCTATCCCATGGACCCCCTGGAAGCCGTGGAACAGATGGAATTGCTGGGACACGATTTCTTTGTCTTTTTGAACGCAGAAACAGGCCAAATCAATGTCCTGTACCGCCGTCGTTCCGGCGACTATGGGCTTATCGAGCCCATCATAGCCTGATAGATCACCGTTCTCACCAAGTTCGGCCCGTCAAGACGGCGGGCCGAATCTTTTTCGCCTCATGTCAAAAACCATTCTCGTCGTTTGCACTGGCAATATTTGTCGATCGCCGATGGCCAAAGCCTTGCTCGAAAAAGCGCTGGCAGACCATGGGATGGCGTCTGAGATCAAGGTTGATTCAGCGGGCACCTATGCCCTTGTCGGACAGCCCGCCAGTGAGGGCTCTATACATGCCATGCAACAACGGGGCTTAGACATCCGCGACCACCGGGCCAAACAAATATCATCCGATCTGGTTGCCAATGCAGACCTCATGCTTGTGATGGAGGAACGCCATCGTCGTTCAATCTTCGTCACCTGGCCCAACGCCATCGCCAAAACCCTTTTGCTGAGCGAACTCGCAGGCGACCATGCCGACATCGCCGATCCCTATGGTGGAGAACTGTGGGAGTATGAGAAGACGGCGGAGATCATCGAGCATTATATCCGTCGGGGGATGCCGCTACTCATGCAACGTCTACATCGCCGAGATCATCGAGAATAAGTGGATCAGACCTCCAGAACGAGGGGCAAGATCATGGGGCGGCGGCGCGTTTCCTTATAGCAGAAATCGGCCAGCCTTTTTTTCAGATATTTGATTACCTCGGCGGTCTCCTCAAATTCATCAAGCACCGACCAGATCACCTCTTTGGCGTCCTCCAGAAAATCTTCTGCTTCATCCAGATACACGAATCCGCGCGTCAGTATCTCTGGGCCCAGCACGACATCACCGCTGTCCTCATCCAGTCCGATCACGACCGCCAGGAAACCATCACGGCTAAGACGACGCCTCTCTCGCAACACCATGGCTCCGATATCTCCCACGCCAGAGCCATCCACAAACACCCGGCCGCTGGTGATAATCTCTCCGGCCATGACGCCTTCTTGCGATACAGTCATGCACTGCCCATCCTCTATGACGAAAATTCGATCTTCGGAAACGCCGACATCCTGGGCAAGTCGGGCATGAAGCACCAATTGGCGATACTCCCCATGAATGGGAATGAAATAGTCCGGCTGCGTTAATTCGATAAGTTTTTTCAAGTCTTGACGACTGCCATGACCACTAACATGAACGTCAAATAACTCATCGTAATAGACATCAGCCCCCAAACGAAAGAGGTTATCCAACGTGCGCTGAATCATCTTCTCGTTGCCAGGAATAGGGGTTGCACTGACAATGACGGTATCTCCAGGACCGATCTTCAAATGCCGGAATTCACCTCGGCTCATCCGCACCAACGCGCTGGTGGGTTCTCCCTGGCTTCCTGTGCATATGACCACGACTTGGTCGGGGGGGAGATGATTCATTTTATCAGGCGTCAGTAGCCCGCCCGGTGGCGGGGTCAGGTAACCAAGTTCGATGGCCATGCGCGTATTCTGAATCATGCTCCGTCCAGTGACCCCGACCTTCCGTCCATGCCGCGTGGCCACCTGGATTACCTGCTGAACTCGAGAAATATTCGAGGCAAAGGTTGCCAGAATAACTCGCCCCTTGGCATTGCCAATGATCTCCTCCAGCGTCTTTTCCAGGTCTCGCTCCGAAGGCGTAAAACCTGGTCTTTCGGCGTTGGTGGAATCTGAAAGCAACACCCGTACGCCCTTCTCGCCTAGCCGCCTCAGCTTGGCCTCATCCGTTAAACGTCCGTCAACGGGATATGGATCAAACTTAAAATCAGAGACGTGAAGGATGGTGCCCACGGGGGAATGCAACGCCACAGCCAGAGCGTCAGGTATGGAGTGACAGAGATGGATGAATTCGATCTGAAAAGGGCCGATCTCGAGAAAGCTGTTATCATTGATGACTCTTAAATCCGTATTCTGCAATCGGTGCTCTTTCAGTTTATTTCGAACCAACCCTAATGTAAGAGGGGCGCTATAGACGGGCGCCTGCACTTCGCGTAAAAGATAAGGCAAGGCTCCAATATGATCCTCATGGCCATGAGTCAAAATGATGCCCTTAATCTTTTCGGCATTTTCGGAAAGGAAGCTGATATCGGGGATCACCAAATCGATGCCGGGCATATCCTCTTCGGGGAACATCAGGCCTGCATCGATGATTATGATGGTGTCGTTGTATTGATACACCATCATATTTTTACCGAACTCCCCCAAACCTCCCAGAGGGATGATGCGTAAAATATCTGTGTCGGATGGCTCAAAATCGTTGGTCAATGTCATTGTTCGAAACGTGGAATCTGAGTCTTGTGTCTCAGCGAATTGTCCCTTTCTTTCTAGAACAAGCTGAGTTGTTGGGGGGGATCATCGTTTTGGTTTTGCCGCTGATGTCTCATTTCTTCTAAAAGCTGGGGGAGTTGCGCAAAATCGGATTCCATACTTTGCATCCAGTTTGGATTGCGGAGAGCTGCGGCCGGATGAAACATGGGGACAACCACGCGGCCATCCTGCTGAACAACAGGTTTTCCGTGAACGCGCGTGATGCGCGCGTGCGCCGGAAGAAATTGAGCCATGGAAAATCGGCCTAATGTCACTATCACCAACGGATCGATCAAGGCTATTTGTTGATGCAACCACGGCCTGCAGGCCTCAATTTCAGCTGGAAGGGGATCTCGATTCCCCGGTGGCCGACATTTGACGACATTGGTAATATAGACATCCTCACGCGCCAGTCCGATAATTGCCAACAGTCTCTCCAAAAGGCGCCCAGACGCGCCCACAAATGGGCGCCCTTGCTGATCTTCATAATAGCCAGGGGCTTCGCCAATAAACATCATTTCTGCGTTCGCTGGTCCTTCTCCTGGCACCGCGTGTGTTCTCGAACGGCCCAACGGACACTTCCGACAGGTGCGTATCTGAGCCGCCAATTGTTCCAACTCTCTTAATGTATGCATGTCTATTCCATTATCGGAGGATGCTTTTGTAAGGCCGCCTGCCAATGTTGCTGTAATTTAGGGCGCAATTGCGCTAATTCGGCTTCGATTTCCTCTTGAACCAGGGTGGCTCGGGTCATAATCAAGGCGTCTTCGCCGTTGTCATTGTAATATCGGTATCGAATACCAACCACCTCAAAGCCATATCGTCGATAGAGCTTTTGTGCAGGTAGATTCGATGCTCTGACTTCAAGCGTCGCTTCGGTGCATCCCAGGCTTTCACCCAGAAGCAATAAATGCAACAGAAGAAAGCCGCCCAACCCTTTACCCTGGTACTCAGGATGGGTGGCGATGGTGGGGATATGTGCGCTTTTGTCCATCTGCCAAACCCCGCCATAAGCGAGAATGGGCGGTAGGGTCGCCTGCCGACTGCGCAACACCCGATAATGCGACCACGGATTGGCGGTCAGTTCTCTTCGATAAATGCCGCTGGTCCACATACTCGTAAATACCCGCCGCTCAATGCTCATGATGGCGGGGATGTCTTCCAGGGTCATCTCATCAAGAACAAAGGGCAAGTGGAACATGATTAACGACATTCCCTAGATTGAGAGACAGCTAACCTGACGCATCAGCATCACGCTATCCCAGATAGATCGGACTCAGCGAGACGGGATCATCCACATTCCCGGCCAGGAGTCGTTGCCAGGCGAGCTCAGCCAACACCGCGCCCCGCCGGACGGCCAATGCCGGAGGCAGGATATGAACCCCATCCTGCCATTCGGCGATCAGCGCCTCTTTATCTATCGGCTGCAACTCACCCACCCACATGGCAGGCGATTGCACCTGAGACATAATCTCAGGAAAGTGATGTAAGCCAAATGGCGTCACGCGTTCGGGTAGAGGACGGTTGGCTGCATAAACTGCCCAGCAATATCGTTTTCTTCCGGCTGCAACCAGGGCGCACACAGGCTTCGATGCAGGAAGCATGGGATAGGCCAGGACGTCCAATGTTGGGATTCCTATCAGGGGGATGTCTAAAGCCAAAACAATGCCTTTGGCAAAACTTAAGGCGATACGCGTGCCAGTGTAAGAGCCTGGCCCAATGGCAACGGCAACGGCATGCAAATGCGCAGGAGAAACCCCGGCTAACTGCATCAGATTGTCCACCTGAGGCGCAAGCTCAACCGTGTGTCTACGCTCCGAACGCCAATTCAGCTCCGCTCGCACCTCGCGACCATCGTATAGGGCAACAGATGCGAAGGCAGTGGCAGTGTCAAGTGCAAGTAGCATCGTTAGTTCTCTATGTTCTTCCAGCCACGAATGATGATACGACGTTGCTGATCGCCGATGTATTCAAAAGAAATATCGATTCGCTGCTGAGGTAGCATGGGCAAGATGCGATCCGCCCACTCAATTACGACGATCCCTGCATCGAATAACTCCTCAAGGCCCAAAGCGATGGCTTCTGGCACGGGATCATGGAGACGATAACAGTCGACATGATAAAGCTTACCGCCATCCGGGAGATCGTATTCGTTGATCAGGGTGAAGGTTGGACTAGTAACGGGCTGATTGACGCCAAGGGCTCGCGCCAGGGCCTGGGTAAACAGCGTCTTTCCTGCACCCAGATCGCCGTGCAAAGCAATCACCGCAGGCAGCGCAAGGGTTCGAGCCAGATTCATAGCCAGGGTGCTTGTTGCTTCAGGACTGTCGCTATGAAAGATTTCGGACATAGATTGCGGATAAAACAAACCCCCGCGAGAGAAAGCGGAGGTCAAGGTAAACTACGGTTGAGAGGCTTTACAAGGGAATGATGGTGACTTTTCGTTCGTTTCCTTCACCAATGCTTTCTGTGCGAACATCGTCGCGATCGCGTAAAGCAAGGTGAATCAAACGTCGCTCCCGTGGAGGCATGGGTTCTAAGACTACGGTCCGACCCTCATGCACAGCGCGATCCGCCATGTTTCTGGCCAATCGCTGCAGGCTTTGCTCACGACGCCGCTTGTAATTTTCAACATCCACTTCGATACGATGCCACCGATGGATGCGTTGGTTGACTACGAGTCGGGCCAGATACTGAATAGATTCCAGGGTTTCGGCGCGACGCCCAATCAAGATGCCAAGGTCATCTCCGACGATGTTCAGTCGATATGTGGGCTCTCCGCCCTCATCACGCAAGACAAAGGACTCAATTGTGGCGGTTAAGCCCATTCTATCCAACAAACCTTGAAGGAAGTCGGTGACGATTTCAAGGATGCGTTCCTCTTCGTTGATGGATGATTCTTGGCTGGGCTCTTCTGCCAATTCGGCGACATCATCTAACGCAGAAGATGCCTCTTCCAGAGAGTCATCGAGGGAGCTGGTTGCTGCAGACGGGGCCTTCGCTTCTTCTTTGGGGGAGATCCGAACCCGGGCAGGCCGACCGCCCATACCAAAGACCCCGGAACGGCCTTCATCCAGAACTTCGATTATCGCTTCTTCGGCGGTCAGTTCCAGAGCTTTCAATCCTTTATCGATCGCTTCTTTGACGGTGCGTGCTTCGAATTCGGGCATGATTCTTTCTCTCAAGTTGTGCGTGGAATGGGCTCAACGTTTACGTCGGCGCTTCCGTTTGCTCTTTTGGATGACAGGGGCGACCTCCGCCTTGCTAGATGGCGCTTCTTTCGCCTCAACATCGGCGTCGCCTTCTGAACCTGTTCTGGCCTTGGCGGCTACAGCTTTCACGCCGCTGAGGTCCATGCCTGTCTCCCATTTTTCTTTTTGCATGTTCACGTACAGCTGCTGCGCCAGGGCGAACGCGTTGCTCACCACCCAGTACAGGCTCAGGCCCGCCGGCACCTGCAAAGCGAACCACACGAACATCAGGGTCATCAGCCAGGTCATCGACCCCATCATGCCTGCGGCAGGATTGCTATCATCCTGCTGGGGCTGAGCCTGTTGAGCGTATTTGGTCATCGCAAATTGCGTAATCGCCAGCAAGGCGGGGAGCACCAGATAGGGCCAAATGTCGGGCTGGATCAGTTTTTGCAGGGTGAAATCGTTGGTAAGCCAGCTTAGCCCTTCACGATAGTGTGGTTGGGAGATATCGGGAATGAAGTACCACGCCGCATTATCGATGCGTCCCTTGGCGGCCAATCCGATCAAAGCGTAATAGAATGCAAACAGAATGGGCATCTGTAACAAGGTCGGCAAACAGCCCGCCATTTGCGCCTTCATAATGCCCGCTTCTTGCTGCAACTTCATTTGTTCTTGTTGCAGCTTTTGTTTATCGTTGGCGTATTTCTTTTTCAGCTTGTCCAGCTCAGGCTGCAACGCCTTCATTTTGATCTGCGCTTCCTTCATGGACTTCATCTGTTTGATGCCCAAAGGAAGCAACAACAATCGGATCAACAATGCGACAAGGATGATGGACCAACCCCAGGCATTTGGCTCGCCAAAAAGAGGGACCAAAACTTGGTCATGAAAGAAGACGATCGTGGCGCGCAAGGGCGCAGCCAGCGGCTCAAAGATACCCGGCTGGTATTCCCCTGTGTTGGGGTCCACGCCACCACAACCGCTCAGGAAGAGCGCGGCCAGAACGAGCACTAGCAGAAGAATGAGAATTCGTTTTTTCGATCGAGTCACGCTATTTCCATCCAGATGAATTGAGTGTTGGTGATCTCAAGAGGCGGTTTCCTGATCCTCCGAAAGCTTTTCCGGCACCGGATCATAGCCGCCTTCATGCCATGGCGTGCACCGGGCAATACGCTTTGCCCCCAGCCAGCCTCCTTTAATGACGCCGAACCGCTCCACAGCTTCATAGGTATAATGTGAGCATGTGGGGGTGTAGATGCAATTACTCCCCAAAACGGGCGAAAGAAAGATCTGATAAAATCGCACCAGTTTTAAAAAGAGGAGCTTAGGCAGATTGGTGAGGAATTGCATCTGTTGAAAGGGCGTTTAAAAGATTGGCTCGAGCCAAAAGCTGTTCACAAGCCGCTTGTACATCCTGAAAGGAGGCGTCCGCAATGGCTTTGCGAGCAATAAAGACGACATCCCACCCTGGCTTGATGTCATCCAAACGCAACCGTACAGCTTCGCGCATTCGGCGTCTGGCCCGATTACGCTGCACTGCATTCCCTATGCGCTTGCTGGCGGTAAAGCCAAAACGACTATAGGGCAAATCGTTGGGGAGGATGACCAGAATAACCAGGGGATGTTTGTAACTTCGGCCCTGGCGACGGACCTGCTGAAAGCGATCTTTGGATCGCAAACGGTAACGTCGACGCACAAATGGATGACTTTAAACAGTTAAGCGTTTTCGACCACGTCGCCGTCGTCGTTTCAATACATTGCGGCCGCCGGGTGTGGACATGCGGGCTCGAAATCCATGCGTTTTAGCGCGTTTACGCACCTTGGGTTGCCATGTTCGTTTCGGCATTTTTCTCTTCCTTAGTTCAGGGTATGATGATAGGCGTTTCCGCCCGATTGGTGACAAAAAACGAGGGAAGGCCGGGAGACCTCCCCCTTATTCTAGGCGACTAGAGATTATACAACTGATCCAGCGAAATCGTCAAAAAATCAAAACGCATTCCATTGTTTGTGCTGATCCCGTTGGTAGGTAAGTAATAAGATTTCGCCCAAAAAGTGAACCACAAAATGCCATTGCCTGCCGAATCAATCTATGCTAAACTGAACCCGACGCTCTTTTTCACCCGTTGTGGGAGTCCATAATGATGGCCGCTTTTCCAGGTTTTCGTGACATTGATTTCAACACAATGGTTCGGGGGACCCATTGGCGGCATCGCCGGGCTTTGGGGGGCGAATTACGTAAAGGTTTGCGAAAAGTTTATGGTCGCCATTATGAAACCTGGGGCATCCCTGGCGTCAACGCCCTTCATATCGCACGCCGCGCCGTATATCAATTCCCGCCCAAACGCCCACAGGCCCACTTGTTCGTCTCCGCCCAGCCAACTACATTGCAATGGGGGCTCCTTATCCCCGGGGGAGGCGAGCATTGGCGGCGCTTTCGTTTCCGGCTCAATCATGATCCCGCCGCCCTTACGATGTTGGTGCATCTGCTCAGCGTCTACCCCCTGACATTAACCGACGTCCAATCCAGCCTGGGAGGGGCGTTGGGGGGCTGTTGGCGATTCGAGCAGGATGAACTGACCTGGATGGAGGCTTGCACCCTGCCAAGCGCCTCTATCCTCAACGATATTCCCTTTCGTATCACGGCCCTGGCCAACGACTCCGCTGTGAAACTGGCCCTTTACACAGAAACATCCCCCGAAAAAGCCATTGCCTGGGGAGCAACAGCGTCAGAGCGACTGCTTCCTATTCTTTTGGCCCTGGTTCCTTTGTATGAAATGTGTGTAGGTGGTTTACACATCTAAACCTCGAGTACGCTCAATCCCCGGTGACAACATTCTGTTGGCGAAAGGAGCAGATGCCTCTGCATGAACACCAAAGTCATTACTTGCCCCTTGACGACAGCGCCTTTTGGGAAGATAGAAAATCAGCATCCTGAAGCTTCGATGGTAAAATGGCACAGCGCCAGCGCACCACACACCCACAACAAACCTGACACCATCGCATGACCTATCTCGATTCTCTCAATTCCCCCCAACGAAAAGCTGTCACCACCGTACATGGCCCAGTCCTCGTCCTTGCTGGTCCTGGTTCTGGCAAGACTCGGGTTCTTACACATCGCATCGCCTATCTTGTGGATGAGATAGGCGTTCCTCCCTATCGCATTTTGGCCGTCACCTTTACCAACAAAGCGGCTGAGGTCATGAAAGAACGAACGCAGGCCTTGCTTGGCATGGACACGGGGCTCCAAGGCCTTAGCATCGGCACGTTTCATCGCATCTGTGCGCGCTTCCTGCGCATCCAGGCTGAAAAAATTGGACTCAATCCCCGATATGTAATCTTCGACACCGACGACCAGATTCAGGTCATCAAGCAAGCCCTGAAAGATTTAAACCTGGATGATAAACGTAACCGCCCGCGTCCCATCCTCAGCGCCATTTCGCGCGCCAAAAATGAGCTACTCACTCCAGCTAAATTCCCCATCGAAACGTATTGGGATGAAATGGTGGCTCGTATTTATGAACGCTACCAACAACTTCTCGCTCTCTCCAACGCTTTGGACTTCGATGATCTTCTCATGAGGACGGTCTTCATGTTGCGAGAGCATCCCGACATCCTCGATTATTACCAGCACCGATACGACTTCATTCTCGTGGATGAATTTCAGGACACGAACACCGCCCAATACGAACTGGTTAAGCTGCTTGCAGGCGCGCATCAAAATATTTTTGTCGTGGGCGACGAAGATCAGTCCATTTACGCCTTTCGGGGCGCCGATTTTCGCAATGTCGAACGCTTTCGTCGCGACTTTCCCAATGCCAGCGTCATTCTGCTGGAACAAAACTATCGATCCACGCAAAACATCCTCGACGCGGCCAACGCCATTATCAGCAAAAACCGACACCGCACGCCTAAAAAACTCTTCACCGATAAGGGACGCGGCCCCAAAATCATCCTCTTTGAAGCCTATGACGAACAGGAGGAAGGACATTTTATCGTTGATGAAATTCAACGATTGATGAAAACAGAGAAAATCAAACCGGGCGAATGCGCCATTATGTATCGCACCAATGCGCAGTCGCGAGCCATCGAAGAAGCTTTTTTGCGCCGAAATATGCCTTATCGCCTCGTCGGCGCCACCCGATTCTACAATCGCAAAGAAATCAAAGACATCATGGCTTATCTTCGCCTGGTCAAAAACCCCGACGATGACGTCAGTCTGCGCCGGATCATCAATGTTCCTCCTCGTCGCATTGGCGCTACAACGGTAAACAAACTGGCCAACTGGGCAAGCGGACTTCACCTAAGCATGTATCAGGCCCTCCGCGTGATCGGTGGGGACCCCCACGTTCTTGGCAAAGGAACACAAGTTGGCGTGCAGCCATTTCGTGGTCGAACCAAAAACGCATTGATGAATTTCTACGCCCTTCTTCAGGATTGGCTCGATCTTCGTTATGAACTCTCTCCAGCACAACTGATGGACCGCATTCTCGCTGACTCGGGGTACCAGGAATGGTTGCGCGATGGCAGCGATGAAGGAGAGGATCGATGGAACAACATCATGGAACTTCGCACCGTGGCCCAGGCCTACGAAGAACTGCCAACCGACGAAGCTTTGGATGTTTTTCTGGAAGAGGTGGCCCTTGTCAGCGATGTCGACAATTACGAACCCAACACCGAAGCGCCAACCCTGTTGACCCTACATGCAGCAAAGGGGCTGGAATTTCGCGTGGTTTTCCTCACCGGCATGGAGGAGGGATTGCTCCCCCATAGTCGTAGCTTCGAAGACCCCGAAGGACTAGAAGAAGAACGACGACTGGCCTACGTCGGCATGACACGCGCCAAAGAACGACTGTATCTATTACGGACCTTCCGACGGGCAACCTGGGGGCGTAGTGAACTTTCAGAACCATCACGTTTTCTCAAAGAAATCCCCAAACGCCTGACCACCAACGGCAAGAACAACGCTCCCTCAAGCGCCCGTGAACGGGCAAGCCGTTGGGCCGGCACCTCGCAAACCAAACGACGTCCTACACTCGATGATATCCTCGAGGAAAATACACACTACAAATCGGGACAAAAGGTGCTTCATCCCCAATTTGGCGAAGGCACGGTGATCGCTTCCCTACCAACCAAGGATGATGAGGAAGTGATTGTGGCGTTTCCGGGCAAAGGGGTCAAAAAATTACTGGCATCATTCGCCAACCTGAAAATTCTCGGATAATTCCCATGAAACGTCTTCTTACGTCCCACCATCTGCTTTTCAGCCTCCTCATCCTTTGGCTTTTTCTGATTGTCGGCGGTTCATCGATGGCCGCTCCTACACCCACACCGCGTGTAGCGCCTGAGGTTTGGGCGCAGCTGCAAAGCCAGGGAGATGCAGACGTTATCTTGCGGCTCTCGCAAGCCGACCTATCGTACGCCTACAGCCTCCCCGATAAATCAACTCGCGGCCAATGGGTCTATCAAACATTACGCGCCACCGCGGAAGCCACGCAGGCGCCCATTCTTGCAGAGCTAGAACAGGCAGGCGTGTCTTATCAACGATTCTGGATAGTCAACGCCATTCGTGTCAAGCTCGACACACGCCTTCTGAACCGACTCCTCCAATATCCACAGATTCAACAAATCGCCTCTAACACATCTTTTTGGGGGCTCGAACCAACCACCAGCTCCCCCGTATCCATCCAACGAAGTGAATGGAGCGCGCCTTGGGGGATCGAGCGCGTCCAAGCAACCTGGGCCTGGGAACAGGGAGTCACCGGCGAAGGCGTCGTCATTGCCGGTCAAGACACCGGATACGCCTGGCGACATGAATCCTTGATTCGCGCATATCGTGGGTATCAGCCCAATACAGGCGTGGTTTCCCATGATTACAACTGGCATGACGCCATTCATGAGATTGATCCCAAAAATAGCGGGAGCAATCCCTGTGGTCTCGACAGCCAAGAACCATGTGACGACAATGGCCACGGCACTCACACCATGGGCACCATGGTGGGCAACGATCTTGATTCCAGCGTTGCAGGTTGGCCAGAAGCCGCAAACTATCCCATTGGCGTCGCTCCTGGCGCCACATGGATCGGATGCCGCAACATGGAGAGAGGCTGGGGCAAACCATCCTCTTATATCGAGTGTTTCCAATGGTTCGTCGCCCCCTGGCCATTGTCGGGCAACGGCTTTGATGATGGCGATCCCGCCAAAGCGCCCGACATAATCAACAACTCGTGGAGCTGTCCTCCTGAGGAAGGCTGCACAGCCGATAAATTAAGTGTTATTGAACCCGCGGTGAACGCAGCGGATGCAGCGGGCATTCTTGTGGTTGTATCCGCCAGCAACGCCGGTCCTAGCTGCAACACTATCACCCAGCCCCCTGCCATTTATCCACGCGCATTCACTGTGGGCGCCACTGACAGTCAGGATGCGTTGGCAACGTTCAGCAGCCGCGGGCCGATTACTTATCAAGGAGAAACCCGCATCGGCCCGGATATCAGTGCACCCGGAGTAGCTGTGTTTTCCAGCTTGCCCAACAATCAATATGGCTATCTAAGCGGCACGAGCATGGCTGGCCCCCACGTCGCGGGTGTGGCAGCGCTTCTTCTTTCGGCGCATCCAGAACTCAAAGGCCATCCAGAACAAGTCCGCGCGCTTCTTATGCATCGCGCAGACCCTCGTACGTCATCTCAAGGATGCGGCAACGACTCACCCGCCTCCATTCCCAATAACGGGTACGGATGGGGAATCGTCAACATTCAAAACGCGCTATTACCTCACGACCTCTTCCTGCCCGCTATTCGCACGCAGCCTGCATCCAATTGAATTCGGACACTGGTGGCGCATCTCCATGCAACCACGCCATCAATACGCGAGCAACCTTTCCATGCCCCGCCGGATGCGGCTGACTGTAGGGACTACGCCCTCCATCAACTTTTGGCTATACGGGGTCATGACCTGGGGCGCAGCAATGCGCATGATGGGACCATCAAGATACTCAAAGGCTTCCTCGGCGATTGTGGCCGCGATCTCAGCGCCAAATCCTCCGAAGCCAATATCTTCATGGACAATCAAACATTTGGAAGTCTTTCGCACTGACGTGAGTACGCTTGTTTTATCCCATGGCTGCAAGGTGCGCAGATCGATGATCTCGATGGCTTCGTCGAGAGTCTTTGCGGCCAGCTCGCAACGCTCGACCATGGCGCCCCACGTAACCACGGTCAATGCATCCCCTGTCTGAATGATACGAGCCAGCCCAAAGGGTATCATATACGCGTCACCAGGATAAGGCCGACGCGCCCAGGGGGCATCGTACATGGCGCGATGCTCGAAAAAGATGACGGGATCATCGCCCCGCAAGGCCGTGCGCAACAAGCCTACGGCATCCTCTGCATTGGAAGGGACTGCCACCTTCCAACCTACGGAATGCGCATACGCAATCTCCTCCGTGACGCTATGCCACGGATCGCCAATCTTTCGGTATCCCCCAGACATTCGGATCACCACGGGCGCTGCAAAGCGATTCGCTGTGCGCCAACGGATGGTGCCGCAATTGTGAATCTGCTCCATGGCCGGATCTGCATATTTGCGATATTGAATTTCAGGAATGGGCGTCAGGCCTGCGATCACCATGCCTACCGCGCGGCCAACGATCCCCTCTTCCGATAAGCTCGTATCGAACACGCGACGCTCGCCATATTTGGCCTGCAAACCCAAGGTGGCCGTATGCACCCCGCCCTTTCGCCCCACATCTTCGCCGAAAATCAATGCCCGAGGGTTTACCGCGAGTTCAGCATCCAAGGTGCGACGAATGGCCTCGACCATGTTGATACGTACAGGGTCTGGCGGCTGGGGCGTTTCAGACCCCGGCGGAAAGGTGACGCCGCTGGGGGTGGGGCCTCCTTGTTGGGCAGGGTGGGCAGGATCGTGCCAAACATGCCGGGTAATCGCGCTCGCCTCTGGTTCTGGTCGAGCCAATGCCTCTTCCAACGCAGCTTGCACTTCCCGGCGCGCTCGTGCTTGCAACTCCTCCCACTCCTGAGGCGACATCAACGCAGGAACGAGATAATTTTTTAACGCGGGGATGGGATCGCGTTGCGCATCGCGTCGAAGGTCTTCTGAGCTCTTGTATGCCTGATTGTCGACCGATGAATGGCCGGAGATTCGAGGGACAACGAGATGCAATAAGCCAGGCCCTGCTCCCGATCGAACATGCTTGACAGATTCAAAGACGAGTGTCGCTGTCTCTGCGGGGATGTAACCTCGACCATCCCACACGCGCAACTGCGTGAAGGAGGATAGGTTTCGAGCGATATTGCCCCCGGGCGTTTGCAGACTTCCTTGCACGGAGATCGCCAATTCATTATCTTCGATGACAAAAAGAACAGGAAGTTGAAGCGTCGTGGCTATGGTCAGCGCCGACCAGAACCCGTTTGCAGCAACCGACCCATCGCCACCAAATATGACAGCCATCGCTCCATCCCAGGACTCCTCTCGTAGTACATCTACATAATAGCGAACGGCTTGGGCCCAACCCACGCCCGGGGTGTATTGAGACCCAACATCTGCAGCATTGGGGAGAACGGTAATCCCGCCGCTGGAAGGCATATTGAAAACCACGCCCACATCACGACCATCGCTTAACCCCCCGGCCTTCGTCATCCCCGCGGCCAATGCATCGATCAGATCCAACCCTATACCCAACATAAATGGACGTGAGCGATAATACACACTGGCGCCGTCATGGGGATGGGTGAGAAGCTGGCTGAGCAATACTTGCCCCAACTCATGACCGCGAGCTGAAAATTGATACTTTACCAATCCTTTGGGCGTCAATTCCCCCTCTTCCAACTCATCAAGAGTGCGGGAAAGTAAGGCCAAATAGGCCACACGTCGCCAATCAAAGGCGGGATGAATGGATGTTGATGTGGTAGAAGGCTTGGCTGTCGTCATGACACTCTCTTTATCGCTATATGTATAGAGGAGAAGCCGTCGGGTTTCATTATACACGCCCACACCGTGCGCACCAACCCTTTTACGGCCGTCTCCGATCGAACTCTAAGCCAGCCATTTCGCCAAGCAAAGGCTATGCATGTCTCAATCAGTAATCCTCCTCGGTTGCTTCCTTACGACTCCAGCCGCATCAACCACCGGACGCCATACCCGGGCAGGGTGATTTCACCAGAGAGCATCTGTGCATCCGTCATGAAGAGATCTCGCCATCGTCCCGGAGGCAAAGGCGCGCGCTGCCTCTGGTCGCTGACGTTGGTGAGGCAAAGCACCTGTTCACTCTCGTCAGGAGCGAGGCGCAAGACGGCGAATATGGCCGGATGCAAGAACAACACCTCTTGGCTGCCAAAAGGATGAAATGCCTTGTGTTGACGACGAACCGCCAACAGCTCTCGATAACCCGCAAAAACCAGTGACTCATGGCTCTCGGGATTCGCCAAGCGGGCTTCGATTTCGGCAAGTTGAAACTTTTTACGATTCAGCGACCGGGCTCGTCCAGTCTCCCGGAAACAGGCATGACAATTGCGAGAGCCAAAAAGAC
>WFTO01000443.1 GCA_015485435.1 Anaerolineae bacterium
ATGACAAGACCCACTCACGACAGCAAGTTCACCATACAGCCCTTCAGACATAAGTATCTCCAGATGATTGTCGGTGTGTGAGGATGTTTGACGATGGCCGATGATATCGACCTGTGCAAATTGCCAAAAACATGATACCGGAAAACGATTAAAGCGACTCGTTATGCACTGGAGGCATTACGACTTGCAAAGGCGGCATGTACGAGTTGTTGCACAGCGGTGTAAGGATCCAGCTCTCGACGGGCCACCGCGTTGATAATGTGCTGTAATCGTTCCTGAGGAATTCGGGCCAGCAGCTCTTCGAGCAGGTAATCGCGCAGAATCATACGAAGTTCTGTGGCTGCCCGCAACTGGTCGCGTAAAATCCGACGGCCACTCTGCTCCAAATAAAGTCGATGATCCTCGATTGCGTCCACGAGATCCGCGGCGCCCTGTCCGGATGTGGCCACGGTTTTGATGATGGGGGGCGTCCAGGCATTGGTTGACCTCTCGGCTGCGGGGAAGTCCACAGGAAGCATGCGTCCATGATGCATGACTTGAAATTTTTCCGGAACGCCAAGGCTTAGCATCATTTTTAGGGCCATCACTGTGCGGTCGACGCCCTCGCGGTCAGCTTTGTTCACAGCGAAAATATCGGCGATTTCCAGCACGCCCGCTTTGATGGCCTGGACCTCATCCCCAAATCCTGGGGCTTCCACCACTACCGTGGTGTAGGCGGCGCTGGCGATCTCCACCTCGCTCTGTCCCACGCCCACGGTTTCAATGATGATCCGGTCAAATCCTGCGGCATCCAAGACCATGATAACGTCTGCTGTGGCCTGAGCCAGGCCGCCCAAGCTACCGCGCGTGGCCATCGAGCGTATGAAGACGCCGGGATCGCCGGAAAGATCGCGCATGCGCACGCGATCGCCTAGCAAGGCTCCGCCGCTGAAAGGACTGGTGGGATCAATGGCGATAATGCCCACCGTCAAGTGCCGCTGACGATAAACTTGGGCCAGGACATTCACCAAAGTGGATTTGCCAGTGCCCGGGGCGCCGGTAATGCCAATGATATGGGCTTGACCGGCGCGTGGATATAGGGTTGCAAGAAGGGGACGCGCCAATTCGGTGTTGTTTTCGATATGAGAAATGATGCGCGCCAACGCTCGGCGATTGCCTGTAAGCAGCGCTTCAGTAAGACCTTCGACGGTGTTCAGTTCCATGAAATGAGCCAGATAGCGAAGATGAAGAACAGGGATGCGGACGAATGCGTTCTCGGCCGGAATTCTTATGAAACCAGCTCTCGCCCCAACGCCTGCTCGATGGTGGCGACAATCTCGGATGTGAGGGTGCCAGGCCCGAAGACGCCCGCCACACCCATCTCCAACAGCGGCTGAACATCCTCGTCCGGAATGATGCCGCCCACCAGCACGACCACATCCTCCATGCCCATTTTCTTCAAAGCTTCAATGACGCGAGGCACCAGCGCCATGTGGGCGCCCGAGAGGATGGAAAGACCTACCACGTCCACATCCTCTTGCAAGGCCGCCTCGGCGATCATTTCCGGCGTTTGGCGGATGCCGGTGTAAATGACCTCATATCCGGCGTCGCGTAAGGCGCGTGCAATCACCTTCGCCCCGCGATCATGGCCATCCAGACCAGGTTTGGCGACTAAGACGCGTACTTTTCGTTCCATGGTCTACCTCGTTGAAAGAATGGATTAGAAGAAAACGGGTTCATGATATTCGCCAAAGACCTTGCGGAAGACGCCCATCATCTCCCCCAAAGTCGCGTAAGCTTTGACTGCTTCAATGATGGGCTCCATCAAATTGACATCGCCCCGCGCCGCGTCCTCAAGCGAGCGCAAGGCTTTTTCCACGACCGCGTTATCTCGCTCCGCGCGAACTTTTTGCAAACGCGCCACCTGGCGTTTGTATCCTTCCGGATCCATCTCGAGCAAAGGTATTTCTAACGGCTCCTCGGCCAGGTATTCATTCACGCCCACCACAATTCGCTCCCGATTGTCAATCTCCATTTG
>WFTO01000444.1 GCA_015485435.1 Anaerolineae bacterium
GCCCGTTCATGTCAAGGCTGTTGAGCCCTTCGCACATGGCCTGGATGGCGGCGCTGTCCGCCTCTTGGCGGCGGCCCAGCCCCATCCATCGAGCGGCCTGAATGGCTGTGGCCTCGGTCACGCGCACCAAATCCAAACCTAAATTGCGTCGTAAAGCCTGATTTTTCATGATTCCTCCGTCGGCTGATAGGGCGCCACCTCGACGGCGGTTAGCAGATCCGCGCTTTCCCAGGCGAGCATGCCTCCTTTGAGCGCCATCAGATTGTTGAACCCTTCTTGTTTGAGAACTGCCGCAGCTCGTCGGGCGCGCCGTTCTGTGCGCGCTACCAGGATGAGCGTGCGTTCCCTGGGCAGGCGTTCTAGATGTTCAAGAATACGCGAAAGGGGAACGTTGATTGCCTGGGGAATATGGCTGCGACGAAATTCTCGCGGTTCCCGCACATCGACGACCAGGGGAGGCGTGGGATGCTTGAGCATATGGTATAGCTCGTGGGGCGTGATGGTGGGAAGTGTGAAATCGGGAGAGACCACGTGAGGAATGGGAAGATGCGCGGTGGGGCGAGGCAGATTTTGGCATTCGGCAAACACGCGTACATCACATTCATACACACATATGGCGGGATCAAGGACATGATAAAACAAATAGGAGATGGCTTCATCCTCTTCCAGGAAATGATCTTCACCCAGACGGGTGACAAATCCCAGATTTTTCATGCGATCGAAGACCGGGCCCCGCACTTTGACCAAAAACAGATCACCGCCCGCATCGCGGAAGGTGCTGAGGAGGAATTCCAGCATGTGGATGCCGCTGATATCGATGACCTGCACATTTTGCATGCGCAACAATAAGAATACCTGCTCGGGATGTTGGCGCATATGAGCGAGGATCATTTTCTCGATATGGTTGACCGCACCAAAATAAAGGTCTCCTCGGATCTCGATGACGACCAGCTGCGGGCATTCCGGTTTTTCGGGAGCATAAATGAGATGTTTGTAACTTTCATCTGGCACAACTGGAAGCACCTGAGGGGTGCTGGTGCGGAGGATGTAACGTCCCAGCGACATGCTAATTCCCAGTAGAACAGCAAATTCAAGGGGCATAAACAGGGTCGCGAGCAGCGTGGTGACCATAATTAAAGCGTCGCCCCGGCCCCCCTGCAACAACCGTTTGATCTCTGGCATGTCGACCATGCGATAGGCGATCACCATCAACACGCCCGCCAATGCAGCATTGGGGATAAAAGCGGCGTAGGGGGCGAATGCCAGCATGCCGATTAAAACAAAAACGCCCGAGAAGGCGGCTGCGAGTTGCGTGCGAGCGCCCGACTGCAAGTTCAGCGCCGAACGGTTGAAGGATGTAGTGACCAGGAAGCCCGAAAAGAGTGCAGAGGCGATGTTGGCCAGCCCTTGCGCCACGAATTCCTGATTGCTATCCACGCGTTGACGGGTGAGACTGGAAATGGAGCGGGTAATCGAGGTGGTTTGCACCAACCCGATGGCGCCCACGGCCAATGCGCCGGTGGATAGCCGCCCGATCAAATCCCAATCGGTGATGGGGAGGCGAGCCAGGGGAGGCAGCCCACGCGGTAGTTCGCCAATGACGCTCACTCCCCGTTCATCCAGGCCAAAGAGGCCGACAGCTATGGCTGAGAGCACGATCGCAATCAGTGGACCGGGAATGCGGTTGTTGATACGCGAGAGCAAAATAATGATCAAAATAGCGGAAAAGCCAAGGATGGCGCTATAAGGATGGGTTTCAGTGAGGTGCACAAACACTTGGTGGATCATTTCGGTAAAGCCGCTCCCTCGTGGTGCACTGATGCCCAACAGGTGCGGAAGTTGATTGATGGCGATAAGCACCCCTGCACCCGCGGTGAAACCCACAATCACCGAATCCGACACGAAATTGGCCAAAACCCCCAGGCGAGTCACCCCCACGAGGAGTCGAAAGACCCCCACCATGAGGGTCAACATGCCTGCCGCCGCAAGAAATTCGGGCGTTCCCATGGTGGCCACCGTCATGGTCACCGAGAGGGTGAGCAGAGAATGGGTGTTGGTTGGGCCCGATTGGGCTTGGTGCGATGATCCCCACATGGCCGCGACGATGGACCCCAAAATGGCGGTATAAAGTCCCGTCACCGGGGGCATGCCAGCGATAAAGGCGAACACCATGGCCTGGGGCAACATGATCGCAGCCACTGTCAATCCAGCCATGAGATCGAATCGAAGGTCCGGTAGGTGATACTCCCGTAAAATGCGGACCGGTTGGGCAAAATATCCCAGTGTTTCCAACCCAATCGTGGCTAGATTGTGTGTTGTCGAGTGGACCCGTTCTGAGGAAAAGGCGCCTGCGCTCAAAAGATTGCCTCGAATATGGGAGTGATCAATGTGGGGAACAGCCATTTTCTATTGTAGCAGAAGAGCGGGCGGCTGGGGTAGTGTCACCCTCGCTGTGGACACGATATCAGTTTAGAGGGTCCAAAGAATTCACCCATCAAGGCATGTCCTTTCCTTTGTGTGACTCATGAACGTTTACAAAAAGCTGGCAACGCAGGCTGGACGGCAGAGGCTGTCCTTCAAGTCCGAAGGGTTCGATAGACTGATTTGAGTTGGCCGTTTGGACCGTACTGGCCGACTGACGTCACACCCTTGAGAGCTACGCTCTGAAAGTGGGCCTACGTCCAAAGAGACCGAATTCGCTCGGCCAACAGTTGGAACGCCTCCGCTAAAATAGATACAGCATCCTCGTTATGAGGTTGTTTTGTCGGTCCGTGAGCTGGCGGGGATGGGATTGACCGTTCTGAGCGCTGAGACAAGGATTACAAAACTTTCACTAAGATGAATTCATGTGTTCATCTCGATTTCATGAACATCTGTTACACTTGAATTATCGATGGGGGCTTGTCCCGGAGCAGAGGTGGCCGAACGAACACCAGGGGAGACTGTTTCGGTGGGCCCCCATCTTGTAAAAACTGTCCTCTACTTTGAAAATAGCATATAGCACGCAGATGACGCTGATGCAACGCGGATAGACGCCGATGAAAAAATTCGAGACATGATCTGCGCTGATCTGCGTTGCGAAGCATCCGCATCATCAGCGTTCCCATGTTCATCCGTATCGGCGCGGGCATGCCCGCAGTTGACCTTCTCTGATTTTCTGTGTGTTTCGCTAATCCCATCCTACCGCGAGTGGTTCAGTCTATGAATAAACGATTCTTTGTGTTTGCCACCAGTATTCTTTTTTTGTTGGCTGGCGTGATGTCGCCTTTGGCGCATCGTGTATTCAGTGCACCCGCTCCCACGCCAGAGCCCAGACTCGACGTCGCCAACGGGGCGCAACTGGCGCCTGCCGGGGTTCCCACCGGGTTTTTCGTGGCCAATAGCCAATGGAGTATGCTGAATCCCACCACCTACAGTGCTACGGGCGCCTTTCAGTTTTGGAGCTGGGAAAGCCTGAATCCAGATCGCAATCTCTATCGTTTTGATAAGCTGGATGCATATATTCAGGCGGCCATTAATGCTGGTTATCAATCGGTGGGCATAGCCATCACGACTTACAATGGGCGAACGGCGCAATATTATTCGTGTACTGGCGAATTCAATCAAGGTTATGCGCAAACGCCTTTCTTCGTACGGTGGGGCCCTGATGGTATTGAGGGCACTGCGGATGATCCTGTGGTTATCGCAGACACGCCAGACACAAGGGATTGCGATGGGGATGGCGTCAATGATCCCTGGCTACTTCCTAAATACACCGATCCTTATTACAAACAGCAATATCAGGCCTTTGTCGAAGCCATGGCCCAACAGTTGCTGAATTCACCATACCGCAATCGGATTGCCTGGGTAGCCATTGGCACGGGCAAAGATGGCGAAAATATTCCGGTGAACAATTCCGATGATGATGCGTTGTTACGGGTAATCTCTGTAACCGATTGGGTCAACTTTGTGAAAGATGTGATTACGATGTACCATGATGCCTTTGCTGCAGGACAACCACAGCCGCAGATTCCACTATTGGTGCAAAACGCACCATTTTATCGATATACCTGGGAGCGGCGCGACATCGCCAGCTTTGCCGCTAGCAAAGGCGTCGGGGTTTCGGTCAATGGCATCACCTCAGATTTCGATCTGACCGAAGCCGGAGCCGCGGGCAACTACATCGGCTTGTTTGACCAGATACGCCAGCATGGCGACAATGTCCCTGTGGCCCTGGAAAGCTACGGGTATATGATGGCTAGCGATAACGAGTTTTATTGGGCGATGGCGCGAGCGGTTGATTTGAAACCTGATTTCATCCGGCTTTCTTCCTTCTGGCAAAGCTATGACACGTCCGCCAATCGTCTTGTGGCGCAATGGGCCAGTCGCTTTATTGGCAAAGGGCTGAATGCCGGACAGATTCGCCCCCCAAGCGTGTGGTCACGGATGCGTGAGCATCGCGATCCAATTTATTTGCCCTATGTGGCGGGCGATCCCTTGCCAGCTTATTATTGGCCGACCCTCGGTAATTATGAATACTTCCTGACTCAGGATCACGAAGCGCCCGGGGGCGTGACAATTCCCGTCACCGATGATCCCCGCTATCAGGCCAGCGATCACCGATTTGGCACCGATCAATATCCTGACGTGCGCAATCAACCCTGGCATTATAATGTCGATGCTTACGATAGCATCCTATACAGCGCCGGACTTTATCAGGTGGCATCGGTATTGCCAGGTCGGCACGAGGTGCAAACCAGTGTGGATCCTGGATGGACCGCGCGACGGAGTGATCAGGCCTCTGGGAACTATGGTTTTTTCTTTGACGTGGATGATCGGTACCTGGCCCCACCTTTGAATGTCAGCGAACCTCATCTGGTGCGGATCACAGTCACCTATCTCGATCACGGAACAGACCGCTGGCGGTTGATGTATGACGCTGTCAATGGCGAGCAGGCCGCCACCCTTTACGCCCTGCAGGATTGGGATATCGCAACCGGTTTGGCCATTGAGGACGGTCTGCCCTCTACCGGCGTGTTGCCCGATCCCAAACCAACCTATGTCCAGAAAACCAACACGAATCGGTGGAAAGTCGCCACCTTTTACATTACGGACGGATATTTTGGCAACCGGCTGGCAGGCGGGAACGATTTTTACATTGACTCCCGGAGCGACTCCGGCAGCATGGATGGCGATGAGTACATTCACCATGTGGATGTGAAAAGTCTGAATGATGTGCCGCAGGTGACCCCGACGCCCACCAGTACAGCTCCCACCCCCACACCCATTGGCCCTACGCCCACGCCCACCGCAACCGCCACACCCACGCCGATTGCGGGCGGAAGCGCTATTTCGGGATATGTGTTCGAGAGTCGTAACGGCGATTACACCAAGGATCCCGATGAACCCGGCATTCCTGGCGCCCTGATTACGCTGTACCTGGCGAATCAGACTGGATCGCCGATTGCCCAGGCTGTCAGCGATAACAACGGCTTCTATCGCTTTTCCGGGATCACGGCCAACACGTACAGCATCTATGTGACTCCACCACTGGGCTGGGAAATGATCTTGGGCAGTCGTTACGTCGTGGTGGGGGACAATCAAGATTTGACCAACCAGGATTTCCCCGCCCGACGGGTGTCTACGCCCACGGCCAC
>WFTO01000445.1 GCA_015485435.1 Anaerolineae bacterium
AGGGAACTCGGGTATGCCATCCTTGCCATTCTGGGCCTACTGGCGGCGCACGCCGCCAACAATCTGATCAATGATTATGTCGACACTCGTCGTGGAGTCGACACCGAAGATTACCCCCGCGGCCAATACGCCACCCATCCCATCCTCGGAGGACTGACCACGCCCAATCATCTGCTCCTGGGGGCAGCGTTGCTGACATTGTTCGATCTTGGCGTCATGCTGTATCTGACTCGAGTACAGGGTATATGGGTGGCTGTCTTTGCTGTTTCTGGATTCCTCCTGAGCATGGGGTATACCAACATCCTCAAACGCTTTGCCCTGGGTGAGATCACCGCCTTCCTGGTTTGGGGCCCGTTGATGATCGTGGGCACGTATTACGCCATCACCGGGAACATGAATCCACAGGTGTGGTGGGCCTCCCTCCCCTATGGCTTGATCGTTGCGTCGGTGCTCATCGGCAAACACATCGATAAAATCGACGCCGATCGCAACGCGGGCATTAATTCTTTGCCGGTTCTGTTGGGAGAAAGGCGCGCCGTACAATTGATGAAAATGACCTTTCTTCTGTTTTATCTGCTGATCTTCGTGTTGGCGCTGCAACAAGTGCTCGGCTTTTGGATCCTGGTGACGGTGCTGGCAGGAGGACGGTTACGGACGGTGTGGACGGTGCTCTCATTGCCGAAACCCAAAGAAAAACCAGAGGGTTGGCCCATCTGGCCCCTCTGGAATGTTGGGTGGAGCATGTATTTCAACCGCGCCGCGGGAACTTTGTTTATCCTGGGATTGGTGTTCAACATCGTAGCAAGGCTGTTTGCGTCCTAGTTCACCTGCCCGCGCCACGCCCCAACCACACTCTCATTTAAACGCAAGCAACCCAAAGGCTTCAGGACGACGCTTTACCACCCGAAATCCGGCTTCTTGGAGACGTCTGGCCGCGCTACGCGCTACATTACGCCCAGATTTGCTACGAAGATCGCCGATATAATGGAAGAGGCGCCCGCCACGCTTCAACACCCGAAACAATTCCCGGTAATAATCTGTGCTATAAAGATGCCCAGCCAGATTGAACATGGGAGGATCATGAATGATGCGGTCAAAGAAAGCATCATCGAATTCACCAACGAGGTCAAAGCTATCGCCGATCAGCTGCTTGATGTTGGGCGCGTCAAATAACGGGTTGGACCAAGGATTTTGACGACAGATTTCGAGCACCGCGGGGTCTAATTCGATGGTGACCACGGTATCCGCGCGTTGCGCTGCCAACATCGCCGTATACCCCAACCCAGTACAGGTATCCAGCACGCGCCCCCGAGGCGCCGCCGCCTTGATTTTGGTGCGCGTATCGTTCATGGGATCGGTGTGTTTAATCCGATGCATGGGGATGCCCGAAATCAACATCGTGGGCGCCCCATCCGTTGGCATGAGCGAATATAATCGATTGAAGGTCTCAGAAAACACCTGCACCTTCTCGATCTCGCCAGGACCGGTGATGCGAAAAACGGCCTGCTTGTTCGCATGAATGTGCGCCACCTCCGACCAGGCTATTTGCCCCACGTCGGGCAAGTGGACACCAGCGACTGTAAGCCGGACCATCACTTCGCTCAATCCCAGGTCCAATGAGAGTGGAATCGCGTCCAGACCCGCAGTTCGGGCCTCCAGCAGGCGTCTGGTCTGGTAAAAGGAGAGCAACGCAGTCATAGACCTATCCCTGTGCGGCTTCCACAATGGCTTGCACATTGTAGCGCATGAAATCAAGATACGTCGCCGCGGGCCCATCGGGGCCACTGAGGGAGCCGGTATAGATAGGAATCAGCGTCACGCCCGTATCTTCGGCCACCTGTTTGGCCAATTGGGGATTCACCGTATTGCCCACCAACACCGCCTTCACGCCCAACGCCCGAATGGCATCCTCGAGCTGGGCAAGTTCCTGCGCGGAAGGCTGAGCCATGGCGCTATACGCGGGGATGATAGCCCCGACCTGTTCGATCCCATAACGTCGGGCGAAATACCCAAACACCTTATGGTCGGTCACCACCTTCAATGGCAACAAAGGCTCGATTTGCGACCGAATCCAGGCATCCAACGCCTTCAATTCCTGACGATAAGCCTCAGCGCGAGCATGATACGCCTCCGCGTGGTCTGGATCCGCCTGACTCAGCGCACGTTCAATGTTCTCCGTCCAGACAATCACATTGTTTGGGTCCATCCAGGTGTGGGGGTCCACGCCATGAGCCTCCTCATCCCCGTGGTCAGCATCTCCGGCAAACGCAAGTGGCTCCACCCCTTGCGACACCTCGACAATCTTCTTTGGATCCACCGAGCTTTCAAGCACGGAAGCCAATGTTTGCTCCAGTCCGAACCCATTCACAAACACAATATCTGCATCTGACAGCAAAGCAATTTGTTGGGGGTTGGGTTCAAAGCTATGAGGATCCGTTCCCGCGGGAATGAGGACGGTCAAGTGGATGTCGTCATCTCCGATCTGTTGCACCACATCGCCCACAATGGAGGTCGTAGCGACCACCTGCAGTTTGCCATCCACCCTCTCAGCACCCTGTTGGGCTGACGAACACGCGGCAGACAGCAGAAGGATGATCAATAGCGATAGAAAAAGTACGCGTTGTTTTCGATTCATGGTTTCATTCAATCAGAAAGGGTAAAACGAGGAAAGATCAGCCAGATTACACATTCTCTTGTTGGGTAATGCTCACTTTATTGGATGCATGCCGGTTACAATACCAGGAAACACAACCAGGGCCTTTACCAAACGACATCCTGTTTTCCGTTCCTCACTTTCGCCGACCATGTCATTATCCGCATCGCCCAACGAAGATGTCAAGCTCAAAGAGATAGCTTGCAGTCCGAGACAGGAAACCCTTAAGCCCGTATTGGCGGTTCCCCCGACCGGGTATTAAAATGAAGACAAACCACATTCCCCCTTTGCTACCACTTTTGGAGAATTCATCATGCTATACACGCCGCCTCCACACATTGCTGACATGATTCAAACCATTCGCCAATTTTTGCGCGAAGAAGTCTACCCTTTGGAACGGGAATACATTCCGCGGGGATTCAAGGGCGCGGAAGCCGCGCTCGAACCGCTGCGACAGAAAGTCAAAGAGATGGGCCTATGGGCCCCACACATGCCCAAAGCATATGGCGGTTTGGGTCTGTCCCTTACAGAGTTTGCATATATCAGCGAAGAGCTGGGGCGATCGGTGTTTGGCCACTACGTCTTCAACAGCCAGGCGCCAGATATCGGCAATATGGAGTTGTTGCTGGCCCATGGTTCGGACGAACAGAAAGAGCGCTGGCTGAAGCCCCTCATCGCAGGTGAGATCCGCAGTTGTTTCTCAATGACAGAGCCGGAGCATGCAGGCTCCAACCCGGTTTGGATGAGTACCACCGCGGTGCGAGATGGAGACGAATACGTAATCAATGGGCACAAATGGTTTTCCACTTCTGCTGATGGCGCAGCATTCACGGTGGTCATGGCCGTGACCGACCCCAACGCCTCAAAATACCGACGCGCCAGCATGATCATTGTCCCCACCGACAACCCCGGTTTTGTACTCGAGGCAAACACTCCCGTGGCCGGTCATGTAGGCGAAGGCTACTTCACCCATGGCGAGGTCCGATTCATCAACGCCCGAGTGCCGGTGAGCAACCGAATCGGCGAGGAGGGAGAGGGATTCATCCTGGCCCAAGAGCGGCTGGGACCAGGACGCATCCATCACACCATGCGCTGGATCGGCATCGCCGAGCGAGCTTTCGACCTGATGTGCCGCTACGCGGTCAAACGGGAGCTGTCCCCCGGTGACCCCCTGGCGAACAAGCAAATTATCCGGGCCTGGATTGCCGAAAGTCGGGCGGAGATCGATGCGGCACGCTTACTGGTGTTGGACACTGCGGCCCGCATCGATGAGTTAGGGGCCTATGCCAGCCGGAATGAGATATCCCTGATTAAATTCCACGTTGCCAACATGCTGCAAAAGGTGCTCGATCGAGCGATCCAGGTGCATGGCGGGCTTGGCGTCACCGACTACACGCCGCTGGCCTACTGGTATGGCCACGAACGCGCGGCCAGAATCTATGACGGCGCTGACGAAGTTCACAAGATGGTGGTGGCCCGTCGCATCCTACGCGAATACGAGAAAGCGCTTTCCTGAATCCATCCCCTACTGCTCTTCACCACCAATCCGACGATGAACGACACGATCCCGGTTCGACCTGACGAACGCTTTGATGAAGCTCGATTGCACGCATGGCTCAAAGACAAACTGCCCGGCGCAGACCAGCCCTTGCAGGTGCGACAATTCACCGGCGGCGTGGCCAACCTAACCTATTTGCTCGATTTCGGCGAGCATCAGTATGTATTACGACGCCCTCCATTGGGGCCGGTGGCCAAACGCGCCCATGATATGGGCCGAGAATACAAGGTCCTCTCGGTATTGCATCAGGCCTTTCCCAAAGCCCCACGCGCCCTGCTCTTCTGCCAGGACGCCACCATCATAGGCAGCCCATTTTTGATTGTGGAACGACGTCAAGGCGTCATTGTCCGCAAATCCATGCCCCCCGAATTTACAGACATTCCCGACGCCCCCCAACGCATGAGCCAGGCTCTTATCGAAACTCTGGCCGAATTCCACGCGGTGGACTTTGAAGCCCTGGGGTTAGGGGATTTGGGTCATCCCGAAGGATTCATCTCGCGACAGATCGAAGGATGGTACAAGCGCTGGCATGCCGCAAAAACCCACGACCTGCCCGTGATGGATGACGTTTACACCTGGTTAAAAGCGCATCAGCCCCCATCGCCCCCGCCGACCCTGGTGCATAACGATTACAAGCTTGACAATGTCATGTTCGACGCCCACGATCCCGGCCGCATTGTAGCCGTCTTCGATTGGGACATGTGCACGCTGGGCGATCCTTTCTCCGATCTGGGAGCACTTCTGACCTACTGGACCGAGCCCACCGATCCTCCCTACATGCAAGCCATCGCGCAGATGCCTGTAGGCGACCATCGCTTCTGGACCAGGCAACAACTAGTCGAGCGTTATGCCGATATATCGGGAAGAGATGTATCGGACGTGTATTTTTATCATGCACTGGGGCTCTTTCGGCTAACCGTCATCGCTGCACAGATATACATCCGCTATGTGCGCGGGCAAACCCGCGATGAACGTTTTGCCGGCCTGGGCGCCATCATCCCTCTTATCGCTCGCGCCGCCCATGAAGTTGCCATCAACCCTCATTGAAACCACTCAACATCCCACTCACGCTACATTTTACATGTCATCATGACCGACCACGCCATCCCCGGCTTTCGACGTGTGCCCCGTACAGGGGTCATTTATGTCATGCATCGAGCCCGCCAACAAGGCTACACCCCGGGCGATCCCGAATGGGCCAATCTTGGACAGGGCATGCCCGAGACGGGACCCATTCCCGGCGCGCCGCCTCGCGTCGACACCATCCACATCAACCCCGCCGATCAAGAATATAGCCCCATCACCGGTGAAATTGCCCTGCGCCAAAAGGTGGCCGACCTCTACAACACCCTTTTTCGCCAAAACAAAACCAGTCAATACACCTGGGAAAACGTCAGCATCGCAGGAGGAGGTCGGGCCGCTTTAACCCGAATCGCTGCCGCCCTGGGCAATATCAACATGGGGCATTTTCTCCCCGACTACACCGCCTACGAAGAACTCCTCTCCGTGTTTAAAGCCTTTATTCCCATCCCCATTCTTCTAGACCCGGAGGAAGGCTACCAGGCCCCGCTGGCCATGCTCAAACGCGAGATCCTCGGACGCGGACTCAAGGCCCTATTGGTGAGCAACCCCTGCAACCCCACAGGGCAACTGGTGGAAGGTGAACGACTGCGCCGCTGGGTGCAGATGGCGCGCGACCTGCACTGTTCCCTCATCATCGATGAATTCTATTCCCACTACATTTACACAGGCCTTCCGAATGGACATCCACCTAAAATCGTCTCAGCTGCACGTTATGTTGAGGATGTCAACGAAGATCCTGTAATCATCGTGGATGGCCTCACAAAAAACTGGCGTTATCCCGGATGGCGACTTAGCTGGACACTGGCTCCGAAAGACGTCATCAATGCCATCGCCAGTGCGGGCTCTTTTCTGGACGGAGGCCCCAATCACCCCTTTCAGGCGCCCGCCCTCTCTCTACTAGAGCCCGAAGTCGTCTTTGCCGAAACAGAGGCCATCCAACGACACTTTTATCAGAAACGCCAATACACTATGGATCGTTTGAGGTCCATGGGCATTGAAATCGAAACGGAGCCTGCAGGCACGTTCTATGTCTGGGCAAACCTTTCTCGCCTGCCAGAACCGCTCAACGATGGCCTGAGTTTTTTCAAAGAGGGCTTGAAAGAGAAGGTCATTACCGTCCCAGGGGTTTTCTTCGACGTCAATCCGGACCGGCGGCGTTCGATCGCGCGTTACGGCAATTACACACGGATCAGCTTCGGGCCTGACATGCCCACCTTAGAACGTGGTTTTGATGCGCTTGAACGGCTCATCGCCAGATATTCATAGCCCCTGGCGATGGCTTCACGCGCCGAGCCCGGTGGCGATCGCCTCTCTATCGCCACCGGGCTTGCTTTTTCGCTATGTTGGCCGCAAGGCGCCATTAAGATTGCTCGCAGAATTGCCGAGCGGCTTTGGGCCAGTTGATAGCGCTCCCTATTGGCCGGTAACGAAGGGCATATAGAGTTGTTGGGACAATGCATCCGCAATGTAAAGGGTTATGGTCGTTGCGCCTTCCATGCCATCGCTGTCGGTGGCTGTCAGGGTTATCGTATGATAGCCAGAAGAAAGGCCAGTAACCGCAATAGAGGCGCCCACCCCGAGCTCGCCATCCTGGTCTGAGGTCCATCGTAACGCATCATCTGGTAGGGTCCCATCCTCCAAATCCGCCGCCGTCCCTTCCAGGATAATGGTTTGCGTGGGCACATACCAGCGGCCATCCTCGGGCGCGAGGATGCGAGGAGACGGAGCTTTCTTGGGGATGTTGAAGACTGCGTCGGATTGATCCTCTCCTACATTGGCACCATCGGTGGCCAATACGCGGATCATCGCCCTCTCGCTGCCAGGCAACTGATGAATATCCACCGTGTATTCGGTCTCGGTCAGCTCGGCAATCAGCGGCAACCAGGTCTGCCCGCCATCCGCGCTGTATTGAACGGAATACGTGAGAGCATCGCCATCTACGTCGGAAGCTTGCCAACGCACCGTGAAGGAGGCATCCAGGGTCTCGCCGCCATTTGGACTCAGCACTTGAACCGTGGGCGCATGGGCGCTGACGGTCAAGGAAGCAAGCTCGCGTGAACGATACAATAGCACGACGCGCTTGGCACCTTCAGGGAAGAGGACCTCCAGAGCAAAGGCGACGACCTCATCTTCATCCTCTGGGGGTGGGTCGGGTCGCAACACCGAGAACGGCGTTTCCGAAAGCGCGACACCCTGCTCATCTTCCAAACGCAGAACGAAATCTCCTGGCTCCGGCTGAGATGGCGCCTCATCACTCATCCAAAGGTAGCCCGGCCCGAGTTCGGCCGTTTCCTGGGTGAGATTGACCGAACCCACGATGAACAGCGTTTGCACCGGTGCAGTTGCTTGCGTCTGAATCAACGTTCCAAATCCTTGAAGCTTATATGCCAACTTCTTATACGTGATGTCCGATATCCACTCCCTGCTACAGTAGCTCATGACATCGGTCCATTGGGGAGGATACACCCTTGGAGAACGAATATCCCATCCCATATATCGATTGGGATCTTTCTTGGGGCCGCCAATGCGCGCGTCTGGATATTGGACGACAGCGCCTGCCTCTTTACCACATTGTCCTACCGGCGGCTTCGATCCCCGGGTATGAGGGCGTCCCAAAGCATGTCCAATCTCATGACCACCATACCAATCCCCATAGCTGCCATCATTATCCCACCCCCATGTATCCGAGCCAGTTGGCCCTACACCTACAAAACTTCCTCCTAAGCCACGCATGAAGCATTGACCATTGCAATCGCCAACCATGCCATAAAAGACCGTGTACTTAGAACGCGATTTGGCCTTGATGGCTTGTTTACGCAATTGTGCGACCTGTTTGTATGCCTTGTCAGAAGAAGGTGGTTTATTCTTAGGACCATTGTATTTAATCGTACGGCGCTTCACATCCAGTTTCGAGATGGGATAAGCCGCTCGCAACCAGGATTCAAGCATATCCAAATCGGTCGTCGATGCCGTCGCGGTCATCCAAACTTGTTGCGTGATCCCAGGGAACACTTGCACCGTCTTGGTAAAGGAATGGGTGACGTTGATGAGCTCCAAATGAAGCGGCGGCACCTTTTGGAACTTGACAACGACCTCTTTCCTGTTATTGCTGGCATCTTTGTCCGCCGATTGGCCTGATGGATCGACGGTTAGAGTCAAACGGAGTTGCCCCTTTCGCCAATCCGCTGGTAGCTCAAAGTAGAAACTGTGATTCCGCACCGCGCGTTGAGGATTGGTTCGAACCACAATGGTGCCACCAGGGTTACTTGGTGTAAGTTCGCCCAAATATTGCCACGTTTTGCCGCCATCCAACGATTGACGCCCCTCTAACTTTGCAGTGACGCCTGGCACATCCTCGTTATAGGGCGATACCGCTTTGGCATATCCTCGTACATATGTCCGTTTTCCTTCGACCAGCAACACCGAATGATTGACATCCTGGATGGCTTGGGTCACCTCCAGCCCTGTGGCCTGCAGATCGGGGAGAGCAGCGGTGCTGAACTCTGAAGTACTACCGTCGCCGTTCGTGGCAGTTAAAGTAAACACATCGAAAATACTTTTACTCACGGTGACCGTGAATGATCCGGAAGCATCAGCAACCACCGTCGTTTGGTAATTACGGCCTTCATTCCCCCGATCCGTAAAGACCTCCACGATACATTTGGCACACGTCTTCCCCGTCAATCGATACGTTCCGGCGCCCAGGGACTGAATCTTGGTAACCGTAGGTGCAGACATGTTGTCGTTTCCCTGATTAACCAGCGCGATTCCTTTGCCCCCATTTTTGTAAATACTGTTACGAGAAATCGTATTCTCATACGTGAGCTGATCGTTGACAACCACACCAGCACCATCATTGTGAGCAATTACATTGCCCGCCCCCATTGCAGCGCCGCCGATCTGGTTACCAGAAGCGCCGAAATAAAGATAGATGCCATTGCCGCCATTGGGCAAGCCATGTCGTCCACCGGGAGTACGAGTGGTCATCAAGCTCTCTCCAATGAGATTGCCATAGATACGATTGTAATCGGAGTTCCCCTCCATCTCAATGCCATCTCCGCGATTGCCACTGATGAGATTCCCCTCAGCATGCCCCAACCCGCCGATCAAATTATTCGAAGAGTCACGTAGGTAAATCCCTGACCCATTATTGGGAATGGCCTTGGTGCCTAGCAAATCGACGCCGATGTAATTGCCGGTTACCGTAACAAAGTCTGAGCTTCGAAGAAAGAGGCCTCCCCAACCGTTCCCGCTAATGATATTGCGCATGTTGAATGCACCACCAACGACCGTGCCGTAGGCTTCGAGCAATTCAATTCCATATTCTATGTTGCCCAACGCCTTGTCCGCTGCCTCGTTTACACCGATTCGATTTGCACGAATGATGTTGTCCATCCCGCTCTGGATAAAAATGCCACTGCGGGTATTGCCACTGATCACATTAGGAAGATGAGACGTCGGACTGCCGATGTAATTTTCCTTTGCAGCGTCAATATACACACCATGAGCCCCGTTGGGAATACTTTTATCGCCAGTCTGATTGAGTCCAATGATGTTGCCTAAGATGTAATTCCCCGTCGTTTCCATGCTCGACAGCTCCACACCATTCTCCTGGTTGCCGCTGATCACATTACGGTCGCCATCATCAGGGCCGCCGATGATGTTACCCCTTGTACCCTTGGTGAGGGTCACCCCATTACCGAGATTACCGAATTCTTTGCTACCAGTCGTATCCAAGCCAATGCGATTTGTGAAGACATGGTTTTGTTGGGTGCCCTGATCGCCGATCCAAACGCCGCCTTTTTTATTCCCGCTAATGACATTGTTCGGCCCGATTTTATTCCCCGAAGCGCGATTACGAATCACGACGCCCCATCCTCCGTTGCCTCGAGCAATTTCTTTGCCCGAGGGGTCTAATCCAATGACATTGTTGTTGATATCATTGATTACAGAATCTTGGCCATCGATCACCAATCCATGGCTCTTGTTGCCGCTGATAGTGTTCTGTGACAACACATTGCGTCCAGCGCCATTGGACAACATGACGCCAACGCCGTTGGATGCAATGTTGCCGAGTGGATCAAGCCCGATGTAGTTGCGCACAATGCCATTTTCAGAACCGCCATTGAACCAAAGGCCATATTTTTCGAATCCTGTAATGCTTACCTCGCGCAAGATATTTTGATTCGACTGAAAATGCAGGCCCACTGCGCCAGCGCCCGCCTTGCTGCCATTGATTTCAACCTCAGGACCATAGGGGTTGGTGTCTCGCCCGATAAATGCCGCCTGACTGGCACCATCGATAAAAATACGGTTACTGGTCAGGGCTGGCAACGACGACGTCACCGCGATCGTCCAATATCCAGCCGCATTGTAACCAGGATCAGATGGAAGCAAGTTAAACTCGATTTTCCGGGTGATCATACTGGCATTGGCCGCGTGGATGGCCTCGCGCAAAGAACAATGCGACACATCACAGACGCCATCATCCCGATCATCGGTGGTATTCACCACCCAGGCTTGTGGCAACACCCACGTCTTCACACGTAGTCGATAAGGCGCAGGTAAATACACTGACGGGGACTGTGTCTTGATCTCAGCCACAAACTGCCCTGCGGTCTGCACTTCATAAAGGATGTATTCAGCCGCCACGCCGGCCAAATCAGAGGAAGCCACAACCTCCCCAAGCGCGTTATACAACGTCAAGGACATGTCGGCGCTCAGGTTCTGAGCCCGAAGCGCATTCACTTCTGGCACCCCATCGAGATCCAAACGTAACATCTGTCCTGCTTCCACAAAAGGAAGTACAAAGTAATCTACATCATTATCATGACAAATGTAGCTGTCGATGTTTTGGGCCCACTCAATAGGCCAGGCCTGGTCGAAGAAGTCATTGGGTTCATAGGAATCGGCGCATACGGGCGGGACGCCATCCTCCATGATGACCCAGAGTCCTTCGGCGCGATCGGTGACCGCCCTCATAGGCCGTTGCTCGGTAGACCAGGCGGATAACAAAGATCCTTCCGCACTGAAGCGCAGAATTCTGAATTGCTCGCCCAAAGCCACAAACACATCCCCATTACGATTGCCTGCCAGCCCTGTTGGCTCCACCTCCAAAGGAATTTCGGAAATCAACTCGCCCGAATCGGTATAAACCACGACCAGCCAGGGACTTTGCGTCCTGGATTGAGAAGAAAGGTGATTGTTATTGATTTTAACCGCAACCCAATCGCTACCTGTCACGGCTATCAAGCTGGGGGATCCAGGCGTTTCCCACTCAGCTATGACCTCGCCGGCCAAATTATAACGAACCATGCGCTGAGCGGCGGCAAACGAGGCGAACAGGGAGCCATCTGACGCAGCCGCGATATCGCTGGCTTCAAGGGTCGTATCAATCTCTCCTAGCCATTCACCTACCGGATTGAAAATGGCAACTCGATGGTTGTTGTTGATTCGCACGTAGACTTCACCCTCCGGTCCCACCGTAATGGCATCCGCCTCACCATCTATCTCCCAAGAAACCACTTCCTGACCCTCGGAATTGTACTGCACAATGCGATGATTTTGATTGATTTTGACGAAGATCTGCCCTTGCGGATCGCTCGCCACATCACCCGGAGTCCCGGAGGTGGTGATGGCTCCTAAAAAGGAGCCCTCGGGGTCAAAGCGAACAACCACGCCTTCGGGTAAATCGGGCGTAGGGGTGGGGGTGGGCGTCGCCGTCAGCTGCGCCCGGAAAGTGTAATAATTCGCCAACTCCATCTCTGTTCCCCAAACCACCGCATAATAGGTTCCAGACACATTGGCAGTGTACACAATCTGTTCTGGCGCCGCGCCTGCATTATTGGAACTAACAATCAACTGTTGATCGGGGCCATACAAATCTAAATTGCTGTTCAGCTCCAACCCGTACAAATCAAGCACCACTTGCTGACCCGCATTCAACGAGAAACTGAAGTAATCATTGTCATCAGAGTTGCAGACGTTGCCGTTGTATTCCTGATTGAATTGGATTGGGGTCGCTTCGGTAAACCAATTGTTTGGTTCATATGGGTCTGTAGGACAGGAGCCCTGGGCTGGCGTTAGCCCAGAAGATGCGGCCTGAGCTTGCGAAAATGGCCTATCCCCAAACCCAATGAATGCAACCAGTAACAACACCAAAAAACAGACCAGAAGCGTAATAGTGCGCATCTTACTTGACTGCATATGTGTCCTCCTTAGCACTAAAAATGTTACTTCCTCGGAATTTTTCGTCAATCAAAATTGTACAAAGGTAATCATGGAGCATTAGAAGGCCTGGATATGGTGATGCATATCCACAATTACGCCACATATGCTGCGATAGATGATGTCGAGAACTTAAACCTGTCTTCGGCGGTGGCGCCGCAAAGATAGGCATGGATTACGCCCGAAGCCAATGGAGTGGTCAGAATAAAAGACACATCGGGCTGGTTAACGTTGCCGCCGCAATCAAGTCTAGAGACAACATCGGTATCGGGTCCGCCATGTTGCCTTATCCCAATCCCTCAATATTCATCGTCAAAACGTTGCGTTATATGAGCGTCTTACGACTGTTCCACGACGAATTTGGACCACGACATCAACAACATCAGGCATGCATCGCCTATATTGTCCCCGCGGTCCAAATTCGTCTTGTAGATGTCATATCAGGACCATCATCGGATGGCAAAACTTTATGGCCATCCACATCATCGTGTGGACTACTTTCTTTGCACAGGTAAATACAGCACATAGGTCGTGGGCGGCTGCTCGATCCAAAAGCCGCCTACGATGGCGTACGCACCTGCGGTCAATGGTGAATGCGCGTCCGCCTGTCCGGCGCCACCGGATATGGCGTAAGCGCCAGCAGAGACCGCACCACCGCCGCCATCGACCGTCCACCAACTCAATTCATAACTTCCGGTTTGGGCCCGAATGGCGCCACCTGCTATGAGAAACAGTCCGAAGATGACCAGGACAATAACAACCATCATGCTTTTATTCATCGATCTACACCTCGTAAAATGGGACGCTATCCATAGATGTCTTTGCGATTACGCTCGGAATTGCTTCAATGCTTCCTGGATAACGTAGATTCGGCGTTAGGGCGTGTTGTAACCACGCTCTAATTTGCGGTGATCTTATGGCCACATAACTCCGACTCGACGTTTAATAGGGCGATTTGATCTCATAGATAACGCGGACGCCGTAGAAAACCATGGTCGTCTGTGAGCCATCTGGAGGGAGGTTGAGGTCAAGATAATAGGCGTAGTTGATATTATCGACGGTTGGGAAATGAATGTTGTTGGTTTCAGCGCATCCTTCGATAATGGTATTGACCGATCCGCGTGAACTCACCGAAGCCACGACTTCTTCCACTGCGCCGGAAAAAGGCGGTGTATTGATGGGTCTTCGCATTAACGCGCCATCGGCTTGTTCATCGCTGCCATCTTGCCAGCAAAATTGCACCTTCTTGATCGTGGCGCCATGGGGTAGCTGGATGTTTGCAGACCACCACCGTTTGGTAGAACCTAAATTCAATAGAAAACTTCCGGCATTCCGATAGACCTGATCGCTGTAATTGGGAACAAAGGCCGCGGGAGATACAGAAATCGCGCTGGTTTTGGCCTTCCAGGTGAGATTTCCCTCGACATGTGCATCGCCATCTGCGTAAAGGGCCTTGCCTGACTCGGAATAACCATACAGTCCATTTCCCTGTTGTGATGTCCCGACAACGCCATCACCAAACTTGGAATCACCCCACAGACCAGGGGTTTTTATCATCACGAAAAGGGGGAGCAACCAATCGGGGCCACTCTGGGCGTAGAGGCCGCCGGTCGAGCCGGTGGTGTCGATGACCATCGCACCGGGTCGTAAACTATGCGCAACCGGCGCTGGCGTCAATGGCACTCGAGGCATGACAGGCCCCATGCTCGCCTCACAACTCGGTTGCATTTGAAGCCATCGGATAGAGCCATCAAATGCGCTGGAGCCAAAGTCCAGTTGCACTGTGAAATATCCTTTTTGGGGCCTGACCACTGTATTGATCGATGAACCGATTTGCTGCCCGCCCGTTTCCGCGTTCCATAAAGAGAAAATTATGGAGCAGAGTTGACCATCCACTGCGCGTCCATTCCAAAGCAGCTTCCCTTGATAGGTGAATGCCGTTCCCGAGACGGCAGCGGGCATAAACTGGCCCTGAATTTCTGGCCCCCGGGCCTGAACGCGATTCGATCCCCAAAAGGCCAATGCAAACAACACAAACAACGCTACAATCATTGTGAAAATCAACTCTTTTTTGACTTTGTACATCATATCCCTCCTGAATATGGGCTTCTGTGTTTTTTGCTGAATCGTTTTTCAGCATAGATGTATGTTGCGAAGATGCTGTGCGTTTTAAACAAGCTTCGTCTGTCGACATACGCTCAGGAAAGTGCCCATGATGGATAGACATCTGGGGCTGAAGCCGCCTGTCTAACGACGGATGCCTGCGACGAATCGCATGGATGGCCTGGCTGGCATCCGTCATCATGCATGCGATGACCAATGGCGAACGTCATCATTTGAGAAAAATGGGTAGAAAAATCCGCGGAGATGGCGTGGCTGTCACGGTTTGGTCATCTGCGGCATGCCAAAAGCCGGACTCGATGAGAATATCGCCAGCGGCAGCCTCTCCTATAACTGGCTGACCGATGGTGTCTTCAATGGTGACATCACCAGCGGAGACGAAACCGCCCCCTGCAGCCACCACATCCTTCGTCAATTGGTTTGTGGAGGCATAAGCCACAGCGCCGACTCCCACAAGCAGCAGGAGGCTAAGACATAACAACAACGGATGTAATTTCCTCACGAGATACCTCCTGTCAATGCAGGGTGATCAACACTCGAATGACGCCCTGGCCCTGATCGAGGGATTCAAGCGCCTTTCCAATGATTGTTCCCGGACGATATATCTTCAGGCCGCCTACGTCCACCGGATCCGCTTTCATAGCGTGGCCTGGCGTCGAAGAGGGAGTTAAAAGATCGCCTGGGCGAATTGGGCCGTTTTCAGCACTCACTTTGACCGGAACGATCCCAACCAAGGCAATGGGCACGCGTCCATCATCCTCTCCCTCGATGGTCATGCCACCCAAAAAGCCGGGAGCGGATGAATAAACCCCTGCCACATTCGTCTGATTGGGCTGATCACTTCGAACCAGCACGCCTTCGGGACCAATTACCAGGACATCGCCGGGCTCCAGCCCTGCAGCCGCTGGCAACATCTCGGCAAAATCAGCCCCGCTGCTCTTATAAACAACGCCGCCGTTTCCATTCCCTTCGATGGCGCCGATGGCCTTTTTCTCTGCAGCAAAGAAAGTAACGTAATTCACGCCACTTCCTGGCTTGGAACCATTTGCAGGTAACGAGATCGCCAGCCCATTCACGCCTGTCGCGTCAGCATAGTTCTCGATAAGAACCATGTGAGTATTCATTGGAGCGGATTCATTATAATAACCCGTCCATCCTGTAAAAACCCCAGCATAATTACCATAATAGCTTCGCCCATAGATCGCGGCACCATCCTCATCTGTGCTTTCACCATAGACGCCTATACTCCCACCAATGCCTGAAATAGCAATGCCATTTGTGATAGAATTTCGCACACTCAATGCCGCGCCTGTCAGGCTGTCATCCCTGGCGTAAATGGTCGTCGTCCCGGTGATGGCCAGAGCGGGAGCACCAGCACTGGCATTGAAATTATTAATGATGACCGTCGGAGTGATGGTCGTCATATTTTCAAATTTCGCCGCATTTCCGAAAAACCATCCGCTTCCATACACACCAACGCCGCTTTCGCTAAAACCGACCACCCCGTTATCTGTCACACTTTCACCGCGCACAGCTGTTCCATGCTTGTTGACGCCCATAACGCCATACCCATCGGCGCTTTTACTGACGCCATATACACCATACGTGGTACCGCTGGTATCGGTTGCTTCACCTACGGTACCAGTAATCGGACCAGAACCATAAACACCAATGCCATTTTGACTTGATCCAAAAACGCCAGCGCCAAGGGTACTGATACCTCCCACACCGTCGTTGTTTTTGCTGACGCCTAACACGCCGCTGCCCTCTGTACTGGTGCCCCATACCCCCACGCGGTCTTTGCTGTCTCCCCAAACGCCAGCCCCCATAATCAGACTGCCGGAGGAACCGTACGCCGTGCCCTTGAGCCCCACACCATCCGAACTGCTCAGCTCCAATCCGAAGCCTGCGCCTTCCCATCGCTCGCCCCAATGATTATGGTTAAAGAGGGCGAAATCGGCTGAGTCGAAACCATCCAACGTATCGGCCACGATGGCCCAAGGCACAGAGGAGAAGGGGCGATCGGGCAGTTGCGTGAAATTCGTCCCATCCGTGCTAAACCATACCCTTAACGCTGAGTCGACATCATCTACCGCGTAGGGAGGGATGGGATTCATGTCGGGTAGCGCGCCAAGGCGTATGTTGAAATACCCATTGTGAACATTCAGTTGAATAGGATTCTGAGGTTCGCCGATCTGTTGTGTGCTTCCTTGCGCCCGTACGATGATGTCGCTATTCCAGGTGTATTGGCCTAGGCTGTTGACAATGGCAAATTTGAAGTAGCCAATCCCATCGTAGGGCTGACCATTCACCGTCACGCGTCCCTGATAGCTGATGGTATTCAGGCCTACGGGCAATTGCTGAGTATCGACCGGCCCATTTTGAGCAAACGCGTAAGACACGCCTAAACTTAACACAAAGGCCGCCATCAGGGCGAAAAGCACATGCTTTATACTGTTCTTTTTCATCTTCATCCTGACCTCCAGGGCAGTGAAAGGCATTCATTCTGTGCGAGACTTATAATGGATGGTTATTTATTAAATTAGGTCGATAGATTATGAAAGAGTGTGGTCACCCAAAAAGGGTTTTGGGCGGGCAAGGCCGTAACCCAGCCCGCCCCAATAGGTAAGGCGAGAGGCATCACCGCAAGGAGAAGGAGGCGTCGGATGGAAACACTGTGAAACAACCTCATCGGAAGATTCCTCGTAGTAATCCTTATTTTCCTAACAAATAGGCTTGCACACTGGCCAGGGTGGCCGCTGTCCAATAGTCGCCCAGGGCCGTCAACTGATCCTCTGCGTCGCCCTGGCGTTCGAGGCGTGCATTTTCGTAATAAAGCACCGCTGTAATGGGAACTTCATCCCCATTCAAGGCGATCAATTCACGCGCCCGCTGATCCGCTAGATCCAGCATATCCGCCAGCGCGCGCTCGCGAGAGATATTGACGATATTGCCGTTTTCGTCCAATTGAGCGCCCAAGGAATAATGTTTGGCCACGAGAGAGGAGGTGAGCGCATAATTGCTGACGCTGGCGCCAAGCTTCAATTGATTCACCTGAACAGGATCGCCCAAGCCAGCGCTCAGGCTCTGCACGCCTCTTTCGGAAGCGACGGCAAAGAGATATGTCCAATCGTAATTCATGACCAATTCACGCGCGACGCTGGGATGCACGCCCCATTGTTCAGCGACTTGATCGACGATTACACTTTCAAAATAGGCCATATTGGCGTCCGATGCATGGCGTAAGAGTTCGGCCATGGCTTCCACGCGCTCTTCGGGAATGTTCATATCGGAGCCATAACCAAAGCCAATATCCACACTATCTCGCGATAGCTGGACAAAATCCTTCGCCAGAATGTAGTAAGCAGAGATTTCAATTAACTTGCCCAGAAGGTCCTCTTCGGTCATATTGCCAGCCTGATTCACTAATTGCTGAATGGCGCTATCGGCCAAAACGACCAATCCTTCGGCCTGTCCCAGGCTGGTGTAAGCATCAAATAAAGCCACATAATCGCTGGCAGTTCGCGGCTTTTCTGTGCGTAACAAATCCAATACTGCGTCTTTCTCCGTCAGAATCGCCTGTGTGGACGTCAGATATTCGATCACGCTGTTGATGTCCTGACTGGCAACATAACGTTGAACCATTTCCCCAGCCAACAACCAGATTTGAGCCTGTACAGTGGCATTGACCGCTCGAGAATAGGCAACCGCTGCCAATCCTTGTTGCAACGCGCTCTCAGCACCGACAGCGGCTTCATCGACGGCAGCCAAATCTTCGCCGAATAATTCCAGCACTTCAGGAGCCAAGCTATTGATGCGACCGCGAACGTCTTGATATCGGGCGAGCCACTCCTGAGCCTTTGCCCGAGTGCGATCAAAGGCTCTTGGCGGCAACTGGGGTGCGCTAGCGGTGACCTGGGCGCGAGGAAGCGATGCACCGGTCAACAATTCATATGCCTGATATACTGTACTGACCTCGCGCACCTCCACCCCTAACTGGCGCCCTACCTCAACGACATCCACCAATTTGCCTGTATTGGCATCCATTTCATACCGTGAGCCTGCTGGGATCAGCACCATGCGCGCGCCATTATCCGCGGCTCCTTGCAGTTTGTGAGGGATGCCACCGACAGGACCAATGGTGCCGTCGGGATTAATGGTGCCTGTCATGAAGATATCCTGTTTGACGTCATCACCCTGGAGCGCGGCCAACGTTGCCACAGTCATATACGCGCCTGCACTGGGACCATCAATACGGCCGCCGACCGAATAAGAAAATTCGTAATCACGCGGATCGATGTTCAATAACTGGCTGGAGACCACCACCGCTGTCCATCCTGCCGCCTGCCACATGGGCCCCAAGCCACCGACCTCTTCTTCAAAGAAACCGACCCGCAATTCGTGGTTCTGGCTGGGTCGCACACTCACGCGCACGGGGCTCACGCCACCGATGGCTTTGCCAGAAGGATCGGTGGCGTACCATAGGGCATGAATTGTCACCGTGCGCTCGCCCATGGGTTCAGCAGGCTGAGTGGATTCGGGCGTCATCGTTTCGGCCTGTGAAGAGGATGCGTCACTTCCGGCATCCGCTCGGGTAGAAGTAGCATCCTCATCAGCTTTCGCGCTGTCATCCACAATCATGAATTGATACTCACCCGCGGGCTTTCCATCCAGATACACCTTGGCCATATATTCATCGCCTGGAGGGAAGGGGCCGCTGGGCGTGAGCGTAAAGCCGACCTGTGTATTGCCGCCAATGATGAAGAGCAGGCCTTCTTCCTTGACGGTCTCTGCGATATCCACGGAGGCCTCGGCGATCTCCTGGTCGCCATACATAAACCTGGCCGTAATGATGCCCTCCTTAGGAACGCCTTTCAGCTTGATGGAAAGATAGATTGTTTCGCCCGGCTTGAATTCATTGCCCGGATCCACTGGCCCCATGTTCTCATCCAAGCCATGGGCAAAGGTGGCTTCGAGAATTTCCAGCTTTTTTGTCGTTTCTTGTTCGGCGGTCGTTTGCTGTTGTGACGCCTGCGGTTGCTCTGTGGGATCTTCAGAAGCACCACAAGCAACGAGCATCAGAGCCAGGGAAACAATAAGCAATGAGATCAGAATGGGTCGTATGTATTTCATCGTTACTCCTTTTCAGCCATCCAGCGAAAAATTTGAGTGAGTTTTAGGTGAGTCCGTTTCGCGGGCGATGAGCCCTTGGTTGATCTCTGGAATCCTGGTCATCGCAATCCCATGCCGATTGGCCCTCGTGTAATGGGCCGGTCCACTGTTCCATGAATACAATCAATGCTATGACCGAATCCACATAAAGGCTGGTTCCGCTCTGAACATGCATGACCTGTGCTCGCCATGCACCCTCGCCTTCGCAGCCTAAGGAATCAGGTTCACGCCAAAATCGAATGAGGAAGGAAACTCGATGCGATTTGTGTTCCATGACGCCCCTACCTTACCAAAGGACTCTCTTCCGATTATCTCAAAAAAATGAGCCTAAGGTTCATTCTGAGGGCTCATTTCAACAAACCATGAGCTCAAATCGCCCACCCCCTCGTCACGGTCCCCCGCAAGCCTTATGGTCTCAGCAAAAGGCCATCAGGTCTTGCGCCCTTTGCTGATGCTGCCCCGGGTGTGAATGGGAATCCCCGCCCGACGTAGCACGGCCAAATCGCGCTTGATGGTGGCCCGGCTTACGCCCAATGCCTGAGCCAAGTCATCAACCGTAGGCGCGCCCTGCTGCTGCGCGGCTTCTTCCATCAACCGCTGCAGCCTGTGTCGACGCCTGTCCGTTTTGTTGCCAATGCGCTCATCTTCAGGCGCCGCAATGGTCCACCGGACCACCACCCATTCATCTTCCTGCAAGGGCCTGCCTATAGGAGCGTCGACATGGGCAAGAGAAACCTCGATCACTTGTTTCAATGATTGAGCCGCTTCCGCAATCTCGCGATGTTCAGGCTTTTGCTGCAGACTATGCTGGCGCAACGCTTCGGGAAAATCAGCCAGCAGGCGTTGCAGGTCCTCCCAGGCCCGAATTCGCATGGCCAGAGCTTCCTGCATCTCACCAGCCTGTTCAAAAATTTTGGCGCACCAGAAAGCGATCAGATAACCCCGTGCAACGCTAGGAGAGAGCAACGCTTGGGCCTGTTTCGCCCAATACAAAGCCTCATCCAGACGTCCCAGGGTGAGATAGGCCATTCCCCGTAACGCCAGCAGCATCACATCGGATTGGTCAATGCGCAACTCTTCTTGAATAGATTCGATCTGTTTTAACGTTTCCAACGCCTCTTCGCCCCTGTTTTGCTGCACATACAACTGACACAGCACCCGCAGATCCTGCTGAACCATCCACAACTGATGGGTTTGCTTTAACATATCCACGCCCTTCAGCATGTAAGATTCCGCCAACGCCATATCGCCCTTCGAAAAATAAAATTCCCCTAACAAGCTATACCCTTGTCCCAGACTTATACGCTCGTCGATGGACCTGGCCAACGTCAACGCCCGCTCCAAATCCTCCAGCACCGAGGCTTCGGGACCAAAGAGATCGATGCGCACAGAGACCTGATTTAACAAAGCCAAGATCTCTCCACGAGCATCTTGGAGAGCCCTGAAGCGAATGCGAGCGTCGTCGTAGTGCTGCAATGCCTGAAAATAGCGTCCTTCTAGCACATAAAGATTGCCCGTATTCAGCAGGACTTTACAGACCCCATACAGATAACCGATGGCTTCACTCAACCGCAATTCCTGATCATAAAGCTCGCGGGCTGCGTCCAGATCACCCCGCTCCGTGGCTTGAATGGCTAGAAGATGCAGGGTTTGGATCTCTCCCAAGCGGTCCTCTTCCCGCCGATAGAGGTGGAGCGCGTACTCCAGATGGTGCTTGGCCTCTTCATGACGCCCTGAAAGCAAATAGGCATCTCCAATTTCCCGGTGGGCGCGAGCCAACATCAGGGGATCATCGCATTGCTCGGTCAAGGAGAGCATCTGTTCTTGAAATTCGAAGACCTTGTCAATTTGCGTCCACAGGAGTGCGGCATGGCTCAAGGTAATGAGAGATTCCAGCTCCATGCAGCGATCTTGCAAAACCACGGCAAGGTCCTTCGCCTGTTCGGCGGTCTGAACAGCTTCAGCAAATCGAGTGGTATCGGTCAGAAAGTGCGCCCGACGGAGCAGCGCTCGCGCCGTACGGCGGGCGTCTCCCTGAGCCAACGAAAGCATTTCAGACAGATCTCGAGCCTGAGCCTCTCGTTCTCCCAAAATATCGAGAGCGGCTTCCCTTTGCAATAACAGATCAAAACGTTTTTCTCGCGGCCATTGTAGTTTTTCGGCCAACTCGATGGCCGCGTCCAGATGTTCCTTGACAATGGCGGGAGCGCTAATGGTTTGGGCTTGTTCGGCTGCCATGAGATGAAAATGCATGGCTTCTCTCCAAACGCCCGCCAGACGGAAATGCTGAGCGAGGATGGCTGGCGAAACATCCCCTTGATCCAAGTAAGCCCGGGCGATACGCTCGTGCATCTCCCGAACATCATCCATGAATAGAGTTTCCTCAATGATTTCACGCAGCGAATCGTGGACCAATCGCAGCGTGCGTTTCTCTTCCACAAGCAAGCGATAGTGCAGTAGCTCATCCAGCGCTCGCGTCAGCGCTTGTGGTGGAGCATCCAGCACGTGTCGTAAGAACCTAAAGGTGAAGGGTTCGGTGATCAAGGCAGCCGCCTGCAAAATGGACCGGGCCAAAGGGGTGAGCTGGGCGAGTCGCTCTTTGAAAAGCTCTTGCAAACGATCGGTGAGAGGCAATTCCGAATAGTCGAGAGTGGACTCATCCCACGGCGTGCTCCATTTGCCAAGGGCATCTTGAAACAGGAGCCCCTGTTCATGCAGCGCCCGCAAGGTCTCTAATACGAAGAGGGGATGCCCATGGGTGGCTCTATAAATGCGATCTCGAAATCTTGGAATGGGATTCGTGATGCCCAAGGCGGTTTGAATCAACCGTTCTGTAGCTTCGGGAGATAGATTGGAGAGGCGGATTCGCGTCGAGGAATAGGGCAGAGCATCAAGATAGGCCTCCATGCGCCGTCGTGCGGCGGGCTCATCGTCGCGGTAGCAAATCACAATCAGCGCAGGGATGCGCTCCAATACGGCGGTGAGCGAACGCAAAAAGTCCAGGCTGGCCACGTCCGCCCATTGCACATCGTCCAGCAAGATAACCATGGGGGCTCGTTTGGCAAATGCGCTCAACAAATGAAGCAAGGCTGCATGCACGCGTTGTCCTGCCTTTTCTCCGGGCAGGTAGGGGGGAGGAGAAAGCTGAGGAAGCCAAGTTTTGATTTCGGGGAAGATGGTAGTTAGCACCGATAGCCAGACCTCTTCCATCTCCAGGGCCAATTGCTCCAAGCGCAATGGCGAAAATTGAGGTCGGATGGCACGCTGCCAGAGTTCGTAAGGGGGCGGATATCCTTCCTGAACAGCCTGGGCCGACCATACCTGCAAGCCCAGCCATTGGGCCTGTTGCTCCAGCTCTGCCAGCAAACGCGTCTTGCCAATTCCGGCTTCGCCTGAGATGGCCAACACGCCCCCTTTGCCCTGGCGCACGTCATCCAACATGCGCTTCATTTGCATCCATTCCGGTTCACGGCCGACCAAGGGGAGCATGTTGGTTTCATCGAACAAGGGTGCGTGGGCTTGGCGGCTTTGTTCCACTGCCTGACGACGAATATTGGCCATGAGTTGCTCGGTAGCCAGTCCAGGCGCGGCCCCTAGCTCTTCGGCAAGAATCTTACACAATAGATCGTATTGTCGTAGAGCCTCCTCGCGATGCCCCATAAGGGCGTACAAACGAATAATGTGTTGATGAGCCCCTTCGTTCATAGGCTCCTCAGCGGCCAGCCGTTTTGCCATCACTAGAGCATCCTGATATCTGCCGAATTGCATATGATGCTCGACCAATCCCTCCAGCGCCTGCAAAAACGCATCGCGTAAATGCTCCCTTTCCAGAAGCACCCAATCTTCGTAATACCCGGGCAATAACGCTCCCCGATAGAGCTTGACCATTTCTAGCCAGGCCTGGGCGCGAGATTCTCGATCGGTGGCTTGTTCCGCCTCTCGCATGGCCTGCTGAAAAGCAATGACATCAGCCCAAAATTCACCATCTGGCTCCACCCTGATACTTTGCCGTTTGGCCACCACATAGGGAAACACATCCCGCACCTGCCAAAGGGCCTGACTCAAACGACGCCGCGCCACCGTTTCCGGAAGATCGGGCCAAAGCAACCCGATAAGATATGCGCGTTCATGCCAACGACGGGCATGCAACAGCAAAAAAGCAAGCAGCAAGCGTGCTTTGTGCGTTGAAGGTGGCGCCATAGGCTCGCCCGCTCGTTCCAGGCGAATTCCGCCGAAAAGATGGATGCTCAACACCCTTGGATCAGACATGCATGTATTATAAGCAGCAATAATCAAAAAGGAAAATAAAAGGGCAATCGCCCCATGATCTCAGGGTGCCGAGAATCGCAGGCAATTATTATTCTCAACGAACCGGCATTTTTAGACAGAAGGCAAAATAATCACATCAATTTGAGTGATTTTTATTTTTTTATTTCCTTTTTATTGCAATTTACGAAAAACTATTGCATTATTTCACGATTTCATTTACAATTATTCAAAGAGCGTTTTTCATATTACCACAATCAAAAGGAGCCTCCCCATGTCAGAAGAACGGAGCATCCCCCAAACGATGGGCCAGCAGTTCGGTCGTCGGTCTTGGGCCGAGCCATGGAAAATCAAAATGGTGGAGCCCATCCGTCAATTGCCTCGCCCCGAGCGTGAGCGCGCCATGGCCGAAGCCGGGTACAACACATTCCTCTTGCGCTCGGCTGATGTGTACATCGATCTGCTAACCGACAGCGGCACCGGAGCCATGAGCGATCGTCAGTGGGCCGGGCTGATGATGGGCGATGAGGCTTATGCCGGTAGTCGGAATTTCTATCGGCTGGTGGAAACCATCCAGGCCTACTACGGCTACAAATACATTGTTCCCACGCATCAGGGGCGCGGAGCCGAACATTTAATCAGCCAGGCATTGATTCAACAAGGAGATTTCATCCCTGGCAACATGTATTTTACGACCACGCGTCTGCATCAGGAGCTGGCGGGCGGCACTTTTGTGGATGTCATCATTGACGAAGCCCACGATCCCACCGATCTCCATCCATTCAAAGGAAATATCGACCTGGAAAAATTACAGGCGCTGATCGATCGAGTCGGACCTGAACGCATCCCATACATCAGCGTCGCTGGCACTGTCAACATGGCTGGCGGCCAACCGATCAGCATGGCGAACATCAAAGCAGTGAAAGCCCTTGCCGATCGGTATGGCATTCGCGTTTATCTCGACGCCACGCGCATGATGGAAAATGCGTTCTTTATTCAGGAACGCGAACCAGGCTATGAAGATAAATCGATTGCCGACATCCTGAAAGAATTTTGCAGTTACACCGATGGGGCCTGGATGTCAGCCAAGAAAGACAATTTGGTGAATATCGGGGGATGGTTGGCCACCAATGAGGAAGCTGTGTTTGAACGCACCAGAAATATGGTGGTCGTGTATGAAGGATTGCACACCTATGGTGGTATGGCAGGTCGGGATATGGAGGCGCTCGCGATTGGTATTACCGAGGCGGTACAGGATGATTATGTACGAGCTCGTGTCGGCCAGGTACGTTATCTGGGAGAATTGCTCACCGACTGGGGGATTCCCATCGTGCAACCTATTGGCGGCCACGCCATCTTCCTGGATGCAAAACGCTTTTATCCGCACATCCCCCAGGATGAATTCCCTGCCCAAACCCTGGCAGCGGATATCTACATCGATTCAGGCGTGCGCGGCATGGAACGGGGTATCGTCAGTGCGGGGCGCAATCCAGAAACAGGAGAACATCGACGCCCCAAATTGGAGCTGGTGCGACTCACCATTCCACGACGTGTTTATACACAGGCTCACATGGATGTCGTCGCCGAATCCATCAAGGCGGTCTGGGATAAGCGCCACGATGCCAGGGGGCTGAAGATGGTGTATGAGCCCAAATATCTCCGCTTCTTCCAGGCCCGTTTCGAACGGCTCTAGCGCCTCTAGAGAGGCTGTAAACCGCCGCCACCTTGTGATTTACTTGCAACGTGCAAGCGCGCAGAGCGCCTTGTACGAATTCTCGCCCCGGCCCAAGTGGCTTTCAATGTGCGCTGACTTGTAAATTTTTGCCGTTTGGCCGGGGCGCAGTATGAATGCGCGTCAGCGGGGCGGGGGAAATTTTGGAAAAATAGAAACGCGCGGCGTATCTTTTCCTGGTGTTTTGCGTCTATGTGCTTAGACGTTCTTCCCATATTGGGGGCTTGCGCCATCGACGCCGGAGCATTAACGCCATAGACGCGTCCCCTTCACGGTTGCAAGTGTGATGGTGATCATGGTTCCGTTGACAAATCTCAGGGTAAGACTTCTCGTGTTTCTACGCGCCTTTTTTGCCTTGGCGCTGCTTTTGACTACGCTCCCGCCTCTGGGTGCGAGCGCGGAATCAGACGCTGCTGATACGCCCGATGCCGCTCGGGTGATCGAACTGATCACCAACCTCAGTGGTGAGATTCCCTTTCAGACCACACGGATTTATGATCGCAATGGAAGGGTGCTGGCTGATATCGATGATCGCGGGAGACGGACCATTGTCGGGCTGGATGAGATTCCCGACTGCGTCATACAGGCCACCATCGCCACCGAGGACCGGCGCTTCTTCAAGCATAAAGGCGTTGATTCGCTGGCCATTGTGCGCGCTGTCTGGCAGAATTCGCAATCGGAGCGCATCGTCTCTGGAGGGAGCACCATTACGCAGCAATTGGCCCGCCTGCTTTTCATGCCCCCGTCAAAACGGTACGAACGTTCTTTCAAACGTAAACTACGGGAAGCCGAACTGGCCCAATTTCTTGAAACCTACTACAGCAAAGCGGAGATCCTGGCCATGTATTTGAACATGGTCTACTACGGTCATCGGGCTTACGGCATCGCAGCGGCAGCCGAAACCTACTTCAATAAACCCCTGCAAGACCTGACTCTGGCCGAATGTGCGCTGCTGGCCGGGCTGCCGCAATCGCCAGTGGAATACGACCCCCTGGAGCATCCTCGCGCAGCGTTGCAACGACAACGCGTGGTGTTGTCGCTGATGGCCGAGGCGGGCGTGATCGATCAAAAGGTGGCGGCCAAGCTCAAAGCGCTTCCCCTGCAACTGCATCCCTATCGGCGCCCAACGCAGCGCGCGCCTCACTTTGTACAATATGTTCGCGAAATGCTGATCGAGCGTTACGGCACCGAAAGCCTTTATCGCGGCCTTCAAGTCTATACCTC
>WFTO01000446.1 GCA_015485435.1 Anaerolineae bacterium
TCATGATCTACCCAAAGTACATTAGCTACAGTGGTAACGGGGGTCAGATTAGACCAGGAGTCTATAACCTATCCGTTCCACCGGTTGATGTGCCTACAGAAACCAGCACCCAAAACGCTTTCCGACTGTCTGCGCCTGGAGGTTGGTCGGTCCTGATCAAAGCCCAGACAATCCCTGGCTATGAAGGGCCCAGTCCACTCTCACGCGGGGCTACTTTAAGTACCGGCAGTGACTGATGAACTTCGACGAAATAATCTGGCGATAAGGCCACAAGTGCATGCAGGAAGCGCACTCGCCAGGTGAATTTGGTCTCTGCGGGCGTTTTGCGCCCATGGTCGTCCTTCAACGGTCTGATAGACGCGAGCGAGACGGTTGCGCCGTCCTGCCTGCGTGGCCAAAGTGTGCATAAGTCGACATGCTCGCTTGTTACCTCGCGTGTTGCGAAGTTTTGCGCTCGTCCGGCGGGATGTACGCCCGTCCATAAAGCGATGCCATCTCCGCCAGACCGCGCTGGATGCCCTCGGTGAGTTGGTGGGGAAGATAACGCCAGGCCCAATTGCCCGCTGCCACGGCTGGGGTGTTCATCCGCGCGTCGCTGCCTAAATTCATGGCGTCTTGCATGGGGATGACAGCCAGATTCGCGGTAGACATCATGGCCAGTCGAATGAAGTCCCAGGCGATATCGCTGCCGTCGACCCGCAGATATCGACGTACGTAATCCCGTTCTTGCTCCGAAGCTTTCTCATACCAGCCGCGAGTGGTGTCGTTGTCGTGGGTGCCGGTGTAGACCACAAAATTTTTGTCGTAATTATGGGGCAAGAACGGATCCCGGGCGTCGCTCGCCCAGGCGAATTGCAATACTTTCATTCCCGGAAACCCATAATGATCTCTGAGAGCGTAGACACCGGGCTCGGGCTCTCCCAGGTCCTCGGCAATGAGGGGCAATTCTCCGAATGCCTCTATCATGGCATCGAAAAAGTGTTCACGAGGGCCATCGCGCCATTCGCCATGTTGAGCGGTTTTCGCGTCTCCGGGCACGACCCAATAATTGTAAAACCCGCGAAAATGATCGATCCGAATGATGTCATATAATCGCAAATTCGCTTGAAAACGCTGCACCCACCAATGGTATCCATCCTCGGCCATCTTTTCCCAATCATAGATTGGATTGCCCCACAGTTGTCCGGTTGGCGAGAAATAATCTGGGGGAACGCCTGCAACGACTTGTGGACGTCCCTGATCATCGAAGAGGAAGAGGTCGCGATGCGCCCATGCATCCGCACTATCCATGGCCACATAAATGGGAATATCGCCGATCACGCGAATGCGACGGTTGTTGGCAAAGGTCTTCAACCGATACCATTGCTCGAAGAAGAGCCATTGAACAAACCCATGAAAGCGTATTTCGTCTGCTAAACGCGTACGCATCTCGGCCAACGCAGCGGGGTCGCGATCACGCAATGCTGGCTCCCACTCATTCCATGGACGACCACCATGCACATCTTTCAAGGCCATGAAAAGCGTATAATCGTCAAGCCAGGCGTGTTCCTCAACACAGAAACGCTCAAACTCAGCAGAATTCCCAAGCTCTTTAAATCGTTCATATGCCTTACGCAGCCGAGCATTTTTCCATTGGATAACGGGGCCATAATCCACACGTTCTTGCGGAAAAGGAGGCACGCCCAGATCGAACGTATCCAGATAACCACGCGCGCTCAGATCTTCGAGATCGATGAGCAATGGGTTGCCGGCAAACGCGGAAAAGCATTGATAAGGCGAATCGCCAAAGCCTGTAGGTCCCAAGGGGAGTACCTGCCAGAGTTGTTGTTTGGCTGCGGTCAACCATTCGAGAAAGGTGTATGCCTGCTTCCCCAGATCGCCAATGCCAAAGGGAGAAGGAAAGGATGTGGGATGAAGCAAAATGCCGGAAAGTCGGTCTTCGAACATCAGTGAATCCTATAAAACAAAACACAAAAAGGGGTAGACGGCTTAATGGACCAACTACAAAAGGTCGTGGATGCGTTGAATGCGATGAATCAAGCTGTCGATAGCTTCATGAGTATGAGCTGGTGGCCCGAAGGGATCGTCGACGCCTGCTTCTTCATCCATCAGCACCAGGATCGTGTTCATCAAGCCGTAGCTTAACACGTCCAGATTGTACCCCCCTTCCAGTGCGATGACCAATTTCCCCTGGCAACAAGCTTCGGCAAGGTCACGCACGCGCACGGTGAGTTCGGCAAACCCTTGTAAGCTTAAATGTTCAGATGCCAGGGGGTCGAGCCAATGGGCATCATACCCGGCAGAAACCAGAATCATGTCCGGCTGAAATCGATGAGCAAAGGGAATCAGTAATTCATCAAAGATGCGAAGATAACCGCCATCGCCCACACCCGGTGGCAAAGGCACATTCATGGTAGTTCCGCGGCCAGGCCCCTCTCCTATATCTTCGGCTGCGCCTGTGCCAGGGTAATAGGGATATTGATGCGTCGAGAAGAAAGCGACCGTAGGATCGTCGTAAAAAATGGATTCGGTACCATTGCCATGATGGACATCCCAATCAACAATTAGCACCCGATCCAAACCGAAAACTCGCTGTGCGACACGGGCAGCAATGGACACATTGGCAAAAATACAAAACCCCATGCCGCGATCAGCCAATGCATGATGCCCAGGAGGACGCATCAAGGAAATCCCGTTACGGGCCTGCCCCGTGGCCACTGCTTCGACCACACCCGCCAATGCACCTGCCGAAGCCAACGCAGCCCGATAGGTGCCTGGAACCACATACGTGTCTGGATCTAGAAAACCCCCTCCCGACGTATCCAGGCTCTGTACTCGGGCAACATAGTGCTGAGGATGCACCCAATGCAATTGCGTCAGAGGGATCGGCGTGACCGTTACCGACTGCATCTGCTCAAGGATCCCCCGTTTTTGCAGGAGAGCCATGGTGTGATGTAATCGTTTATGGTTTTCTGGATGGCCGGGCAAGGTATGGAGCTGTTCGATGGGATCGTAAGCGTAGCAGGTTGGCTTGGCAGAGTCCGAGTGTGCAGCAGACATGATCGTGTCACTCCTTTAGGGAGCTATGGCGGGAGTCATTCCTTCCGCACCATGGTAGAAAAATCGCGTGTAAATTTGGCTCCTGCAAAGAAAACGACCAGAAATTCCAATCGGCCCAGAGCCATCGCGGTCGTGAATACAGCCAGAATGGCGGGGGAGGAGGCGGGGCCAACAGCCCCCACAGAAAGCCCCACCGTCGAAAGAGCCGACATCAGATCGAATGAAGCATCGCGTAAGGAAATGCCACTTCCGACCAACATCAACAAACCCAATGCGAAAAAAAGCGCTTGAAATGTCACCGAGGTGAACATTTCCCGAACTTCAGCATCGCCCACCTCTCGACGCCGTCCCGCGCGCCAGACCATCAGCGGATAACTAGCAGTGCGAGGAAGCTGATATTTGCGTATCTGCCATTTGAGCGTTTTCAACAAAAGGTAGGCCCGCCATAGTTTGATGCCGCCCGCTGTCGAAAAAGCGCCTCCCCCAATAAACATCAAAAGGATGAGAATCATGAGGCCAAAATCATCCATTTGGGCCAGGTTCACCGTCGAAAAGCCTGTAGTGGTCAGAGCTGAAACCGCTTGGAACAAGCCATCGTGCCAATGATACATTCCTAGAGGCAAGCTTCGCCAGGTGAGTAATCCTGTTCCTATCAATAACAGTAATGCAAATATACGTATTTCTCCATCACGCAAGGCATGACGCCATCGCCGCCGCCATAATGCGTAGTGAACAGGAAAGCTGATGGCTCCTAAAACCATCAAGAGGATGGACACCAAATCCACCCACACACTTTGAAACGCAGCAATGTTTTGCATGCGCGTCGAAAGGCCACCGGTTGAAAGAGCGACAAAGGTATGATTGATGGCATCGAACCACGAAAGCCCCGCCAGTCGATACAGGATCCCTCCAATGATAGTGTACATCGTATAAATGACCATGATCAAGCGTGTAGAGTAGGCAAGGTTCGCCATCAATTGCTCTGAACGCGCCTCGGCCTGATACAATCCCATGCTATTGGCGCCGACCAATGCTGCGCTGACTAACATCACCAACCCTAACCCCCCTAGCCACGACATCCAGCTTCGCCATAACAGAAGGATGTGAACGGTATGCTCAGGATCGATGACAGAAAGCCCGGTTGTGGTCCAACTACTCACCGTCTCAAACAAAGCCTGAGAAAAAGTAGCCGGAGTGAGCCAAAGAAAGGGTATCGTGGAGATGGCAGGAGCCAACATCCACATAAACAAGACAATCACCCCTCCTTCGCTCACAGAAAGGGGATTGATTTCGCCCTTTGGTCGTTGCAAGACGAGTGCGAGCCCTGCAGACAATGTCCCCAGCATGGGAACCAAAAACGCCCATATGTGTTCTGGCCGATAATCTACCTGCAAAGGCGCAGCCGCCAAGGGGAAGGCCATGGCCAGCGTCAGGGCAATCAATCCCCATCCCACATAACTAAAAATCAGACGATAACGGGTACGGAGGCGATGAGAATAGCGACGATTCATGATTGGCGTCGTACCCTCCTCTATTGGGGCAGATGCCTGGCGGCATCCTCTCCTAACAAGTGGCGAATGGCCAGACTTTCTTCCTCGACCTTGGTTACCAGCAGTACCCGATCGCCTCCTTGCAGGCGGATGTCGCCTCGAGGGATAATGGGGTCGCCATCTCGGGTGATGGTGGCGATAAGGGCGTTCCTGGGCAAGCCGAGTTCGCTCAGCGTTTTGCCCGCAGCGGGCGCACTGGCGGGGAGGGCGAGTTCAGTCACCATGATTTTGCCCTCGACCAAAGGCGTTAACGATATCATATCCTCCAACGTGGCTTGCTGCTCTACCAAGGTCGTCAGGATGGTGGCCACACTGACCACAGCATCAATCCCTAGACGCCGAAAGAGGTCCACGTGATTGGGATTGGCGACCAGCGCCACGGTACGGGGGGCGCCAAAATGCCGTTTGCTGAGCTGGCAAATGACGAGGTTGTCTGCATCGTTCAAGGTCACAGCCAGCACCAGATCGGCCTCGCTGGCGCCAGCCGCCTGCAGCACCCGCGGCAGGGTGGGATCATCGCAAATGACAGGCATTTCCAGGCGACGCGCCAAATCCTGACATTGCTCGGCATCTTTGACGATGAGTTGAAGTTGATGATGTTTGCGGCGTAGGTCTCGCGCTAGATGATAGACCAATGCACCGCTACCGGCGATGATGATGAACATAGGCTTGTGAGAAGAGAGGGTGACGGGATCTAACGTGCAAGTCGTTCGATAAATGCTGCGCCGCCGAGCATTGTGGGGCAAATCGCCTCAATGCCTAACGAATCGTAAACAGACGCCCGGGCTGGATCAAACACCCTGGCCATGACTTTGGGCGTTTGAAACAATTCACGCGCCATTTGGGCGATGAAAATGTTCGTATTGTCGTTTTCGGTGACGGCTAGCAGCGCATCGCAACGTGCAATGCCCGCCTCATCCAACACCGCGGGTTCGGTGGCATCGCCCGTGATACCGAACCCGGTGAAATGATCGGGCAACTTGTTGAAGGTGTTTTCATGGCGGTCGACGATCACGACTTCGTGCCCCTGTTCGGAAAACGCGGTGGCCAGATAAGAGCCTAGCCGTCCGCATCCGATGATGATGACGAACATGGCAGATATCCCTCTTGCTGTAAAATGCGTTTTGCAAGTGCGATCTCTTCTTCGCGGGTGTGGAGATGGCCATCCAAACGAGCGGCGCGTATCTGTTGAAAAACCTGACGGTAGATAGGGCCTGGTTTGATGCCCCACTGGCGCAGGTCGTCGCCTTTGAGATGGATCTCTTGTGGGCGCAACTGCTCTTGATAATAGCGAATCCGTTTCTCGAACGTGGCGTCGTCGGAGGCGACACGAGCCACCAGCAGGATGGCATCGCTGAATCTATGCAATAGGCGATCCAATTCCGAAGGCTGAATCTCTGGCTTGGTGATCTCCAGAGTGAGCGCCCGTAAGGCTTCTGCCTCATTGATTAACTTCGTTGTCGCGCTTTGAGGGCGCAATCGCTTGATGATGCGTTTGTGCGCGGCTGGGGTTAGATCATAGAGCCACAGGGTGAAGTAAAGTCGTTCAATGGCTGTTGGGGGCTCATCCCTCCCGGCGAGCTCTTCTCGTAAACGGTGAAATCGTCTATCCAATACTTGATTCCACGTTAATTCAGGATCGATTTCCTTCAAAACGCCTATTTCGTGCAAGCGGCGCAGCGCTTTTTCCGGCTCTTTTTCCTGAAAAATCAACTCCAACTCGTGACGAATTCGTGGTCCACTGACCCGTCTGAGGAGATCAACGGCCTCTTTCATCAGTTCGCACGTGCGTGGCTCGATGGTGAAGCCAAAGCGCTGTTCGAAACGAATGGCCCTCAGAATGCGGGTGGGGTCTTCTACAAAGCTCAGCGAGTGCAGGACGCGAATGACGCCTTTTTCCAGATCTCGTCGTCCCCCATAAAAGTCAAGAAGCTCTCCCCAATGGTTGCCATCCAGGCGGACGGCTAGCGTGTTGATGGTGAAATCGCGTCGATGCAAATCCAGCTTGATGCTGGAGCGTTCAACAATGGGGAGCGCCGTGGGCTCTGCGTAGAATTCGGTTCGGGCTGTGGCGAAATCGATGCTGGAAGGGGTGTCATCGGGTAATCGTTGCCCTGCGGCAAAGGCCCGGTCGTCCCGGATCCACTTGGCAGTGCCAAAGCGGCGATGGGGGCGCACGCGCCCTCCAAATTGCTTCGCCAGATAGTGTGCGAGCTCCACAGCGTCTCCCTCAACCACGAAATCCACATCAAAATTGGGCCGATTTAATAGCAGATCGCGCACAAATCCGCCCACGATGTATACCGGGTAGTTCAATGCCGCGCCAGCCTCACCCACTTTGCGCAATAGCTCCAAAAGCGCCGCGGGCAAGGAATCTTCGAGAAGTTTGGCGACGGTACGCAGCGCTTGGGGTTCTTCCTCGCTCCACAGCTTCAAGAGATCGGTCCGGGTGACGATACCAACCATGTTGCCTTCTGCATCAACCACCGGGATCTGTCCCCAGCCACTTTCGATCATGCGTTTTTGCACAAGCTGAACCGGATCGTCGAATCGTACGGTCACCGCGCCCGCCCGCATGACCTTCCGTACAGGTTGGTGTTGCATCCCGTGGCGCATAGCGAGGTCGATGATGCGTCGGGTTACCAGGCCTATCAGCTGCCCATGTTCATCCACGACGGGGAATCCTTCATGCCCGCGCCGGACCATTCGATCTGCGACTTCGGCCACGGTGGCGTCAGCGCTTACGGTGGTGATTCCCCAGGACATGATCTCTTGCACGATGACCTGGGGCTGAATCATCTCTTCCAGCAGTGATAGCAGTTGTTTTTTGATATCCTGAATGGTGCGATCGCGGACCAGGGCGGCTGCAGCCCGAGCATGGCCTCCGCCCCCCAGTTGTTCGGCAATGCGCCCCACATGAATGTTGTTCGTGGTCGATCGGGCGACTACTTGGACATGTTCTTTGAGATCAACCAGTAAAAAGAGGGCGTCAGGATCGTAGAAATCGCGCAATTTGTGGGCCAGGGTGCTGATCTCCTCCACTGGCTCTTCGATGCTGGCGCAGGTGATGATGATGGTGAATCCTTGGATCTCATACGCCTCCGCCGAGTCATGAAGTCGGTCTAAAAGGCGTTGTTGTGCCGGCGAGAGGGGATGATGCAGGAATTCGCGCACGGTATCGAGACGAGCTCCCTCTTCTAGCAGCCAGGCGGCGCAACGCATGTCGCGAGAGGTTGTGCTCACGTAAGAGAGGCTGCCTGTATCTTCATAAATACCCAACATCAGCAGGGTGGCTTCTACCGGAGAAAGCTGTATGCCCCGTCCAATGATCTGCTCTACCAAAATTGTCGTGGTCGCCCCTACGGGTTCATACCAGCAGTGATAGTGGGGAGGCAAGTTTTCGCGGCATGCGTGGTGGTCGATGATACGCACCGGCGTCTTTTGCGTCATGCCTCGCACGAGCTGGGCGGATTGGGTATCGACAAAGATGGCTGCTGAAATTTTGCGACGCGGCAGCTCTTGCACCGTGCGAAAAGGCAAGGCGTTGCGATAGAGCGTCAGAAAGTTCTGCAAATTTCGGTTTAACTTTCGGGGCAGAACGGGGACGGCTTCGGGATGAAGTTTGCTGGCAGCCAGCAAGCTGGCCAAGGCGTCAAAGTCCGCGTGCTCGTGAGTTAAAATGACTTCCATTATCGTTTCATGGGGTGAAGTCGGTGTGTGGAAGCGTGGGAATCGGATAATTGGTGATGATGAGCTCCTGTACTTTGCCTCGTTTTGATGCATTGCTGTTAATGGCCCGTCGCGCCGCCACTTCATGGAGTATGAAGGGGGGATGGCTATACAGGTCACGAATCAAGAGGGTGTCTGAGTTGGAGATCATCACCCACACTCCTCGTTCTGAAAGCGCGAGGCATACATCGCGTAGCCGGGATTGGTCTTTGTGCGAAAAGCCATCAGGCTGATAGGCTGTAAAATGCGCGGTTTGAGACAGCGGCGCATAGGGTGGATCAAAATACACCCAATCTCCTTCAACGGCGTCCTCCACCGCTTGATCGAATGCGCAAGAACGGATTTCAGCCAGTTGCAGGGCTTTGGAGACCTCCTGTAGATTGTCGGGGTCGAGATAGCGCGGGGCTTTGTAGCGTCCAAATGGCACGTTAAATTTTCCCTGTCGATTGACGCGATAAAGTCCATTGTAGCCCGTCTTGTTGAGATAAATCATTCGCGCAGCGCGTTCGGGCAGAGAGAGCTTCCAGGGGTCTTTCGCCCTTAGTTCGTAATAGAAGGCCTCCTCATGTGGATATTCTGAAAGAAGTTCGATGATCTCGTCGACATGATCGCGGACGGCGATGTAGGCGTCGATAAGTTCCCGATTGCTGTCGGAAAGAAAGACTTTGGTCAGCGCATGAGCGCGATACAGCCCGAAGAAGAGAGCGCCTCCCCCCAAAAAGGGTTCGTGGTAAGCGGCGTATGTTGGAGGCTTACGATGCATTAACGCGTCAAGCAGTTGCGTTTTTCCTCCCGCCCATTTTAAAAAGGGGCGCGGTAATTGACGATTCATAGTTACAATTGTATCAGCTTCATCCTCATCCAGTCCAAACACCGATTGCGGGAAGAGGAATCCGTTGTTGTTCTATCTTCGCCCTATCTTTCAAAGAGTTTGATATGAGGTTCGATCTCATAAACCACAAAACGGATGTCCCCCGTCCGAGGATCGGTGACGCGTAGCCGTTCCTCCAAATGTAGCCCTAATGGCGTCAGTGCATCCTCTAATGCAGGTAAGTCGTGCAATTGCCATCCGGGGAAGACGACAAAACGAGCGTAGCCGTAGGGGTCTCGCGCCACATCCTGCACCAACATCTTTTCATCGGCCCAATAGACGCGTTCATCTCTATCCCAGAGATACCAATTCCATTGCCAACCTAACCAGCGCTGGTAAATGACGCCATGGTAAGAGGGTACATTTTCATCTAGATAACGGGCCACGCTTAACAGGCCTGCATAGGCGCCATGATCACCGCCCACAGGAATCTTCGCGGCGGCGGCTCGCATCGCGCCTAAGCTCAATACGACCCCGACTCCAAGGATCAGCCCCCGACGCCAAATGGCCTTCCAAGCGTGAAGTTTGTCTATGGAGATCACTGCACCTTGGGCTGTAAGCATCGCGGATAGGGGCGCAAGGGGCAACAAATAACGATCCCATGGCTGAAAACGGACGACTACGTGCAAAAGGAGATAGGCAAGGGTATAGCCAGCAAAAAGAAGCGTCCATGCATGACTATTGACGCCATTCAAGGTGGCGCTTCGTTCGGTTGATGGCTTGAACGTTTCTGGCCAACGGTTGAAACGCAGCGAAAGTTGAAGTTGCCGCCATGCAGTAAACGTCGCGATGAGACTTAGGACTATCATAATCAAGGTTCCAGCCACGCTCCCTCCCCACCAACGCCATACTTCCCACCATGCCAGTAGTCGAGTTGGCCATGCCCACGGAGAAACTATTCCTAGACCGCCATAGCTATGCCAGGCCTGAGTCCAAAAGTCGGGGATATGCGCTGGTAAAATGCGCCAGCCATCCCATTGCCAGACCTTATACCAGATATAAGCAAATCCCAACGACGCTGAAAGCAAAGGAATTATCCAGGTCAGCACACGCTGATGAAGTGGAATGGCGGCGTGGGGAATCCTTATTTCCGACGAAATGCGTTTCAGCCATTTTTCAAAGATGCGTGGCCACTGACCCAGAAGCAAGGCCAACCACACCAAAGGAATCCATAACAAGGCATTCTGTTTGGTAGCAAAGCCCATGCCCAAAGCCAACCCAGCCAAAAGCCCCAATCGATAACTCGCCGCCCATAACGCCAAAACAATCCACATCGTGAGCATGGGATCCATGTACATAGTCGGGGCAAAACTAATGGCAAAAGGAGAAAGGGCAAAGAACGCCAACGCCCACAGGCCGACACGTGCACCATAAAGACGCTGCGCCAACCGCCACACAAAGATCATTGTGACGAAAGAAATCAGCACGTTGAAACTTCGTCCGGCTGCATCGCTGGGGCCAAACCACTGAAACCAACGGGCCAATGAATAGAGAAAGAATGGTGGCTTATCCACAGCCACCCATTCCAGCATCACGTCCTTTCCAGAAGCGATTAAACGCGCCCAGTATCCGTATAGGGCCTCATCTTCACGCAGTGGATACCAACCAAATTGCCAAACACGCAACAGAAGCCCCAGCAACAGACAAAACACTCCCCACGCCCTTTGACGCCATCCATTTGCGATGGTTTTTGCCACGGGACTAGTAGTCCCCATCAACTTGGCGCTCATCATCGACGCGGTGACAGATCACTGGCCCTTCAAAACGATATCCCACGCCTCGAACTGTTTGGATGTAACGAGGATGGGATGGATCGTCTTCGATCTTCTCCCTCAGCCAACGAATATGCACATCGACAGTGCGTGTGTTGCCCACATAATCGTAACCCCACACGCGCGTCAATAACAGATCGCGGCTAAGCACGGCCCGTTCATTTCGCATCAACTCAGCCAATAGGCTGAATTCTTTGGGGCTCATCTCCAAACGCTTTCCCTGTAGCGTCACACGCCTCGTGATCAAATCCAGCGTTAGGTCGCCAGAATGGAAGCGGTTGAGGGCCGCGGGCGCCGACACGCGAGATCGGCGTAATAAAGCACGAATGCGAGCGACCAGCTCGCCCAAGCTAAAAGGCTTGGTCAAATAATCATCCGCTCCACTCTCCAGCCCGATGATTTTGTCCATCTCTGAACTGCGGGCAGTCAGCATCAGCACAGGAATCTGAGACGTCTGACGTAACGCGCGCATCAATGAGAGGCCATCCAAGCCCGGGAGCATCAAATCGAGGATGATGAGATCGAATTCGTTCCTGCGAGCCTTTTCTAACCCCTTCGGGCCCGTCGAGGCCGTTGATGTCTCATATCCTTGCTCTTTCAGGCTTAGCTTCAACGCCTTTCTCAGGTCTTCGTCATCTTCAATGATCAGCAACTTGGGCATAAAAATATAATAAACTGCCTGACAGAAAATCGTCAATTCATCTTCCCCTGTCGGCCATAAGCCAACAGGGCCACTTATCGAACACGACAATTTCACTTTGGAGGGGCAGCGTCTATGGAGAAACACCACAAAGCATCACATTTATCCACGCAAATTATGCATCATATTCCATCAATTGCAACATCCAAGCGTCGAATATGATCTGGATCATATCGATTCCAACGAAAATGATCCATACTGGGTTGTGTCACCTCCTCGAATGTTTTTACATTCATCGGTGCACCTCCTTTCTAAGTGTGTGTGGAGAGAAATCCCGAGGCCTGGACCTCGGGATTTCTCTTTTTACGAGGAATGCTGGGATGCAATCAATCCGCCCGAATCCGGTGTAAAATCGCTTCTAAACGCTCAGTCCAAGAGTTCGGCATTGGGGCATCATTTTCAGGGTCTGGCCTTTCGGTTTCTAACCGGTTAGCCATTTGGGTCAAATATTCTTTTGTTAATTCATATCCATGATGGATGAGGTTATGTGTATGGCTTAGGTCCCAAAATGGAATACGTTGATCGTAATACAATTTCCAACGATGCACTGGCACATCCATCAGCTCAGCCAGCTGCAATTCCAATTCGATATGACGATTCTCCATGGTGGTAAAAACGCGATCCAGCAGGCTCGTCAATCCTTTGACCGGTTGTTCCGGGGGTAATGGATGAAACAGGTCGAGGGCGATGATCTCGGTGGCGCCATGCCGTAAAGCTGGTTCTATGGGTAGATCGCTGACCGCTCCACCGTCGACCATCAGGCCGTCCGCCATTTTGATAGGAGGCAACCAGGGGGGGATGGCTGCTGAGGCGAGCATGCTGTCCAACACCGGGTCGTCGGGGTTTTCGCCAAAGATCACCCGACGGTGGTGATGAATGTCGGCTGCGATGATGTAAAGTTCAGGGCCTTCCAGGTCTCGGAAGCGCAATTCGGGCGTGATACCATGCCGAGCATAAAAATCACGAGCCTGTTCCAGATAGCTCTGGCTGTTGATACCGGGCAATAGGGTTCGCAGCATGGCGCGGATAAAATCGCCTGGGGCAAAATCGCCGCGAGCAGCGTCATCCCACACTTCGATCATGCGATCGATCGTTTCTGGACTGTAACCGAATCTGGCAAGGAACGCCCCATTAATTGCCCCGATTGAAGTGCCAACCACCATATCTGGGCGAATGCCTTCTTCCAACAATGCACGTAGCGCACCGACCTGCATGGCGCCACGTGGGCCACCTCCACTCAATACGAAGGTGATCTTTGGAGGCGGAGGGGTTTCGATTTGTTTGGAATCACGCGATCTCAATGTAAAAAATGACATGAGCACACCTCCATAGGTGATCATTATCCTGTACGGTAGGTTCTTGGGCAAGGTTCCGTTTCGGCATGGGCGTTCTGATGACGCGTTCCCTTGGATTCGGGCTTTGTGAGGACGTAAAATTGACAAAACCTTCATTCATCCGTATAATTTGCCTTGTCCAATTCATTTTTGCCAATGGCCCATTCGTCTAGTGGACTAGGATGCAGCCCTCTCAAGGCTGAGACACGGGTTCGAACCCCGTATGGGCCACCAAGACCGCCCTTTTGGGCGGTTTTTTTGTCTCAAAATTATGTCGCGCCGCGCCAACCCTCCTCAATTGAGTTATCATCCCGGCATTTTTGTGCTAGAATAAAATCATTGTAGGACGATTGATTGCCATGATCAATCCCCCGGAATGCAATGTCGCATCCTCTCTCCTAAAACAAAGAGGTAAATAAAATGGGTAAAGACACGCTTACCATCATTGACAATCGTACGGGCAAGTCTTATGAAGCGCCCATTACGGATGGCACGATTCGCGCCATGGATCTGAGGCAGATCAAGGTGAACCCGGACGATTTCGGGATCATGAGTTATGATCCCGGCTTTAAAAATACGGCCTCAACCCGCAGCAAAATCACGTTTATCGATGGGGAAAAAGGCATTTTAAGGTATCGGGGGTATCCTATAGAAGAGATCGCTGAAAATGCGACTTACTTAGAAGCTGCCTATCTGGTCATGTATGGGGAATTGCCCACGCGAGAACAATACGAACAGTGGGTCTATGATATCACACATCACACCCTGGTCCATGAAAACCTTCGTACGTTCCTGGATGGCTTCCGATATGACGCCCATCCCATGGGCATCTTCATCAGCTCTGTGGCCGCCATGTCCACATTCTATCCGGAGGCCAAAAATATTTTTGACCAAGAATCGGTGGAACTGCAGACCAAGCGATTGATTGCCAAGGTGCCCACTATTGCCGCATTCGCCTATCGCCATTCTCAGGGATTGCGCTATTCGTATCCGGATAATGATCTCAGCTATGTGGGGAATTTCCTGAACATGATGTTCAAAATGACCGAACTAAAATACAAACCCAATCCGGTCATTGAACGAGCTTTGGAAATTCTCTGGATTCTGCACATTGATCATGAACAAAATTGTTCCACCACCACCATGCGAGCCATCGGCAGCGCTCATGCCGATCCCTATGTGGCGGTAGCTGGCGCGGCAGCGGCGTTGTCGGGCCCATTGCATGGTGGCGCCAACGAGCGAGTGCTGCGGATGCTCAAACGTATTGGCAGCGTAGAAAATATTCCCGACTATCTGAAATTGGTAGAAAGCGGCCAGGAACGCTTGATGGGCTTTGGGCACCGAGTCTATAAAAACTATGACCCGCGAGCCCGCATCATCAAGAACTTCGCTCACGAAGTCTTTAAGGTCACTGGGAAAAATCCGCTCCTGGATATTGCCATCGAGTTGGAACAGCGGGCCCTCAACGAGGAATACTTCATTAAGCGCAAACTTTATCCCAATGTTGACTTTTACAGCGGGATCATTTATCAAGCCATTGGTATCCCGACCTCTATGTTTACCGTCATGTTCGCCATTCCGCGAACGGTGGGCTGGCTGGCCCAATGGCGCGAGATGTTGCAGGATCCGGAACAAAAGATCGCCCGTCCTCGTCAAATCTACGATGGCTACAGCGAGCGCCATTTTGTCCCCATGGATCAACGATAACAATTCCTTTTATCCTCGCCCTCGCGCCCCCGGCCATCATACCGGGGGCGTTTCTATTTCAAACGAATGAAGCGCAAAAAACTTCTCACCATTCTCGGCATCATTCTTTTTCTCACCCTGCTTTGCGGCCTGGCAGGCGTTTCGCTATGGAACCACTTTTGGCCAAATACTCCCGTTCAAAAACAAGTCATGCGCATGGTGCGCCCCTGGCGTTTCGACCTGCTAAGCTATGAAATAGATGCCATTCTCAGTAAAGCCGAAGAAGTCCTGACACAACCAGGATCGCGTCTTTCGCACGAGGAGCAGATCACCTTCGTGCGAGATTACATCTCTCTGACCAATGAAATCCATCGCAAAAAAGGCCTGATTGAAAAAGCCTTTGCAGATCCCGCCATCACCAATCCTGAAGAAGCCACCCGAGACGCCCAGAAGCAACTCGATGCGTTGCTCGCCCAGCAGGCTGAGGCCCGCCCCCTGGTGGAAACCATTCTGGCGCAACAAGTGAGCCAAACCATTCAATCCCTGGGCATTGAAACATTTGGGATGGTATGGCCCCCTATTGCTTTTCGATTCAGTGCATTGCCCAACTATTTGATTGTCTCGCCACGCGATCGCATCGAACTTGAAGCGGGCGTGCATTTGCGCCCCAACCTGACAACGCCACAAAAAGAAGCCATCGAGGATGAGGTCGCCCAATCCCTGAACCGCTCAACATTAATTGAAGAATTAGGGGGCTTGGGCGTCTGGCCTACTATGGTCTCGGATGAAGCCAGCCTTTCCTGGATTTTGAGTACCATTGCTCATGAGTGGGTTCATACCTATATGGTCTTCCATCCTTTGGGCTGGCATATGTTCGATAGCCCCGGCATGGACGCTATCAATGAAACCGTGGCCACCATCGTTGGCGATGAAATAGGGGCGGAAGTGGGATTTCGCTATTATCACATCCCCAAACCCCAACCGAAAAGCCTGCCCGAGACGCCCGCTGAGCTACCTCCTCCTGACCCAAACAAATTTGATTTCCAGATAGAAATGCGACGGACCCGCCTGAAAGTAGATGAATTGCTCTCCCAGGGAAAGATCAACGAAGCGGAAGCTTACATGGAAGCCCGGCGCAGAGAATTCGTCAAGCATGGTTATTACATCCGTAAAATGAATCAGGCATACTTCGCCTTCCATGGCACGTATGCTACAACCAGTGCCTCCACCGATCCCACCGGTCCTAAACTTCGCGAACTGCGATCGCTCACCCCCGATCTGGCCACATTTATCCGTGAAGTCAGAGAAATCAGCAAACCCGATGACCTGGACCGCCTGTTGGACCTATGGCGGCAGAAACAACAACGCCAACAGCCCCAATAAAGGTCCCTCAGCGCACCTTCTCAATGCTCTGACGCCTGCAACGTGCGCCCCAATGTTTTAGAGATTCTGGTCGTAACAACAAACGTACCCGGTTTCGGGCCCTTGTGGCCAGCATATTATGACGAAATGCGGCGTGAACCTGAGCAGTCACCATTGGTCAAAGACATTTTCAGATCGTTGCCATGGGAGAATCGCTTTCCCGGGGCGACGTTGTCGAGACCTGGTAGTTTCTCTTCGCTACACCTTATTGGCGCCAATCTTTGCTGCTACAACAGCGGAGATGACCCATATTTCGTTGAAGTCTCGTCAGATATCGACCTTCGAGGTCTGGTAGTCCTCGAAGGCCTGCGGACAACGGCCAGCGTCCTATGAAATAACTGCTTCAGTGGACTTGTAGGGAAACGCTACGACAACGCGATTGACAATGCCCCCAGGTGATGCGATAATCTAGCCGCACGATAGGTTCTTAGTTATGAACGAAACAACCACTCCTCGCCCCATTGGCGTTACATTTGTTGCTTTCCTTTATTTAACCCTCGCCATTAGCGCCCTTATCATCGCTGCGAGATATGTCCTTTTTCCCAGCGGGAATGAGGACATGATCCTACTATTTACGCGCCTGAAAATACCGATTACATTTTTAAATTTACTCGCTGTTCCTCCTCTGATTACGGCTGGGATCGCCACCCTGTTATTCAGGGGGCTTTGGCAACAGCGCGTTTGGGGCTGGTCGGCCACCATTTTCTTTAGCTTTTTAGGCATGTTGGCCTCATTGCTGGCCATCGCCTTCTTTGTGGCGTTCTATTTTAATACATCTACGACAATGGGCGCCGCGACGGGCGCGTTCATCCTGTTTGCCTGGATATTTGTTTATTTTTTAAAAGTCCCGCCCCAGCCTCAACCGAGTCCTGCTTCCGCCGGGCCAGTTGTGCGACCAGCTTCGGGCAGCCAGGCTCCTCCTGCACGCCCAGAGCCCTTATCTGCCCCCTTACCCTCCCAGGGTGTGCATTATGAAACCATCCATAATGCGCCAACCGTCGCCTTAGAGACCGAGCAAGGCGAAGAAACGTTGCTTGTAGCCGCCTCACCCATCGCCTGTTTGGTCGCAACGCAAGGCACGGAAGCGGGAAAAGTATACGAAATTTGTCGCGAAGATGTCCTGATCGGACGGCATCCAACATTGGCTGATGTGCTGCTGACCGACCCAACGGTCAGCGCCCAACATGCACGACTGCACTACCAGGATGGCGTTTTTTGGTTGATCGATCTCGAGAGCACCAACGGTACATTTATCAACGACCATCGCATCCACAAAGCGATCGTACAAGATCAAGACAAAATCCGTTTGGGATCCACCACCCTGATCTTTACCCAACGCTGCTCTGACGACTAAACCATCTTCTGCGTCCCACTCAACGACGCCCGCGCTTGTGGCGCTCCCTTGCTCAATCCCCTTACCGATCAACGGATGTCCCATCGTCATCCTCCTCGCCCCAAGTTTATCACGACGATCCTGGACAATCTGCAGCAGCATCCAGGTCTCAAACCCAACTTTCCTGATCGGGCCTCTCTTCACCTTGCCTACGCCACAATTACCCCCCCTGACACCTTATGAAAACCCTAGACCCCACTCAAGACCCCTCCCTCATCGATGCCGTTAAACCAACAGGCTCACCATCCACCATCCTTCTTACCGATGAATCTCCAACTTTGACTTGGCTGGTTGTCTTAAATGGCCCCCGTCGAGGCAAACTCTATCGCATCAAAAAAAGCGGGCTTACCATAGGCCGAGCCGAAGACAATGACATCATCCTGGAAGATGAAACCGTGTCGAGACATCACGCCCGTCTGCTGGTGGAATCGGGAATTGGACGAGTACAGGTTTACATCCAGGATCTGGCCAGTGTCAATGGCGTCTTCGTCAACGACGAACGCGTGGTTCGCAAATTATTGGAAGACGAAGACCGCATCACCATCGGCGCCACCATCTTCGCCTTCAAACACCTTTAACTGGCGTCTCAAACCGGCTTGAAGCCAGCCATTTCATCGATCTCCCGATTATGATATTTTCAACCGACCCAATCAGCATTATCAGCGGATGGTATAGCTGGGGGGTGGCCATTGCGTTTGCAGTCACCTTTGTGACCACGCTATGGATCTTTTTTGATTCCCAGAGCAATGGCTATCTCGCCTCTTTATGGCGCTGGTTGTCGCTGCTCATGGCCATGATCGTCATTCCCAGCGTCATTTTAAGCTTTTCACCGCATTTAGCACTGGGATTGCCCACGCGGCTTATCAACGTGCTTGCGGTTGCAGGCATTGTCGCAACGTTGATTTCACTCATCAGCTTGTTGCTTTATGGTTTGGGCGTCGGCGTGATCTACCCAGAGGACGACGAAGAGACGGCGGGGGATCAGGCCGAAGGGACGCCCTTTGCGGCTACCGTTAACCCGGAACAACCAGCCATCAAGGCGACGGTAACGCCGCCTCATGGGGTACAACCCGCCATAACCACCAAAGAACAAACGCCGCAACGCATTACCCCTACAGCCAGCGACACCATACGCATCAAAAATGCCCTCGATAACGAACTTCCGCTGGCATGGATTGTCATCCTCAATGGTCCTTTTGCGGGCAACGAATTTCGATTGCATCGAATTACCGATATCGGACGCGAGCCAGACCATAATGACGTGGTGGTGGATGACCGCACGATATCTCGACAACATGCGCGGATTCGTTATGAAAAGGGCGCCTTTGTAATCTATGATTTGGCCAGCGCCAACGGCGTTTTTGTGAATGGAGAGCGGGTGCAACGTCGAGTTTTGACCCATGGCGATCGCATTAAACTTGGCCAGGTCATGTTTGGTGTGGTCATGGTGCAAGAGGATATGGAGCCCAATCCGGGGCAGGCAGAGTCAGGCGATTCATTTTCTGTTTGAAGAGAGGATGATGTCCGGGAAGAAAATCAAACGATACAGAGCAGCCGGCGGCGTGGTTATCGACGATCGGTTACGCGTTTTGCTGTTAACACGTAGCGTTCCGCGTGAGAGCACGCCATCGTTGGAGATTCGACTGCCGAAGGGACATATCGAAGATGGTGAAGCAGCAGAGGAGGCCGCGTTGCGGGAAGTGTGTGAAGAGAGCGGCTATTGTCAGCTGGCCATCCTTGCCGACCTGGGAGAGCTGGTCAATGAATTCGATTTTCGCGAGAAACATATTATCCGCAATGAACGTTATTTTTTGATGAAGCTGCTGAAACCCGATCACCAACCGTCTTTCTTTCCACATCCTCATTCCGAGGAGGCGCTTTTCCGCCCTCTGTGGGCCGCCTCTCCTGAGGAAGCCATATCTTTATTGACCTTTGAATCGGAAAAGGCCTTTGTTCGCCGAGCGATGGCCTGGTTAGAGACGCATCAGCTCTGAGATCAGGCATAGTTCCTCTTCGGCTTTCGTTCAGAACTCAACCACACTCTATCTTGTCAAGCCGCTGACTTTTCAGTTCCCCAATGCCTGCACGTATTCTCTATATCGATCTGGCGCCCTATCCGGGCGGATCCATCATCAGTCTGGCGCAGTTGGTGGCAGGGTTGGATCGAGCGCAATGGCGGCCTATGGTTGTGCTTTCACAACAAAATCCGTTTTCTGGCTTTGCCGAAATGGGTATCGATGTAGTTTATGTCCCTACGCCGCAGTGGGAGCGATTGGCAAAAGTGCGATCAGGGCCTTCCTCGTCGGTGGCCTCTGGTGGGCATCCAGACCCGGCGTTCAAACGGACCGTTTTATGGCGCATTGGTGGAGAAATGCGTCGCTGGGGGCGTGATATCCTCCCGGTTGTCCGCGCGTTGCAGCCTATCATCAATGCTTTTCAACCTCACCTGATCCACCTAAACGATGCACTGCCGTTGGTTCGACATGGCATTCTCGCTGCCAAACTTACGCGTACGCCGGTCATCAATCACAGCAGGTCCTTTGTGCTTCCACATCAGCTGGATCGTCGATGGCTGCTTCCTTCACTCCGGGGGATGATCTTTATCTCCAACGCCGTGGCTCGGGCCCAACTGCAGGATGTTTCCTCTCCGCCGCCTTCACGCGTCATTCCCAACCCGGTCAATCTTGATTTATTCCAGCGGCGGGATGCATCGCATGTCTTCAGACGAGAGATTGGCCTTCCCGACGACGCGCCTGTTATTGCCATGGTCGGAAGGATTGTGCCCTGGAAGGGCCAACATGTTTTTATCGAGGCGTTTGCGCGTCTCCTTCCCCAGGTTCCCGGCGCCCATGCTGTCATCATCGGCGACACTGATACTATGCTTGGTCAACAGTACAAGGAGACGTTGATGACTCGCAGTCATGAATTGCATGTGCAACAACATCTTCATTGGCTTGGTCATCGCGCCGATGTCCCTAATATTCTCAAGGAATGTGACTTGTTGGTCCATTGTTCTGTCGAGCCAGAGCCGTTCGGGCGCGTGATTATCGAGGGAATGGCTGCTGGCACGCCTGTCATCGGCAGTCGGGCTGGCGGCGTGCCAGAGATCATTCAGCATGAAGTCAATGGCCTGTTGACGCCACCGGGCGATGTGGCTGCTCTCAGCACCGCTATGCTGCGCTTACTTACGGATCAGACATTACGAGCACGCGTTATTGCCCATGGTCAGCGCGCCGTGAAGCAACGATATACCGTCGAAAAACATGTCCAGGCTGTCACTGAATTTTATCGGGAGTTGGGCATCTCTTAAGAGTTACCATCCTATGCCAAAAAGATGCAGAAAGGTGCGAACAGCCAGCGCGGGATCGGGCAACAAAAACCACACCCATCCTAATGTCACGAATTGAAAGGTGATAAACCAAGATAGAAGGGTCCACGCCCACCTTTTTCCTGGGGTTTTGGCCAACGTACGATACCATTTTCGGGTGCGATCACTCCAAAGTTTATGAACAAATAACCCGAAGCCATGCCATGCCCCCCATATGAAAAAAGCCCAGGTAATTCCATGCCAGAGTCCGATGGCGACCATGGTTGCCATGAGCCCGATAAAGAGGATGAGGGTTGGGGAAGGACGCGGTTTTCGACGGAGCAAAGACCGTGTTAGGGGAGAAAATAAATAAAAACGCACCCAATCGCTTAACGTGATATGCCATCGTTGCCAAAACGAAGTGATGTTGGTGCTTAAATAAGGGCGACGGAAATTTTCCGGTAAACGAATACCCAGTAGGAGTCCAATGCCGATGGCGATGTCGGTGTAACCAGCAAAATCAAAGTACAGACGAAAGGCGTAGCCATATAAAAGCGCCCATAATGCCACAGGATTTTGGGTCTGTTCGGCCAGGGTGGGGGTTAGCGCCATGCCCAAAGCCAGGGTGTCGGCGATTACGAACTTCTTAAACATTCCCACCAGAATACGAGCGCCGCCCTCGCTTAATCGGGCCGCATCCCATCCGAGTATCCCTGGCAGATCCTTCCAATCTTTGTCGAACCGCTCCGCCCGATCAATGGGCCCAGCGATGAATGCGGGGAAGAAAATCACATACGTTACATATTCGGCCAGACCCAATTCTGGCAGCAACCCGGTTTGCCTGTCGCGCAGGGTATGGATGAGTCGAAAGCTGACATAGGAAAAGCCAAGCCAACGTAAATCTGCCACAGACGCCAACGTTGGGTTTTGCCCCACCAGGCTTCGCCACCAACGCGCCAGCGCCTCGCTCAAAGCGGGCGTCTTCAACACTACGAAAAGACTGAGGAGAAAAAACAGTACGCTTAGCAACGCAATCTTGCCTTTTCCCCGGCGTAATAGAGCCGCCATTATCATCAGAACCAATGCCGAGGTGCCCAGCAAAAGCAACCAAAGTGCAGGCCCTGGAGGACGCGAAGGCGTCAAACGCCATTCGATGGCAAGAAACCGATTCATGCCCATTAGCAGAGCCAGACCCACGATCACACCCAACGCCAGCCAATCATCACCTCGTACAGGTTGCAATCCCTTTTCATCTCGAGTCCGGGTCACCCACCATCCCAAAACCGTTAACATTAACGTCAACGACGGTAGGACAAAATCAGCATAGCGTAATGGCAACCAGGGTTGCAGCCAATATACCGCCAGCACACTCCCACCTAACAACAACCATTGTCGAAGCTTCCCTCGCGCCAGACCGGCATAAAGCAAGGAAAAAATTACAAAAACAAGGATGGTTTCCAGCCCAAGCCCCATAATTTACAAACGCCTCAAAAGATAAGCTGCTGCTTTGAAATTCGTCATAGGCACTGCAGCGATCAGAAACCCTGATACATCCATTGTGGGGATGTGTCGGTGGTAGCAACGATCAGCCCCAAAATCATGAGGGCCAAAAGCAAAGCCAAGACATTTTCATTAGACCACAAACGATGCATGAATAGACCTCCAGGGCTGAATAACGCCAATTATGGTACAGCGGTTTCGCCGCACCATTTCCACTCGCCATCCTCTTGCACAACACGATACGCAGTCAAAGGGAATTCGGTCTCTTCTGTGCCATACAAGGCGACAATCTTCCCCTGGCATTGAACGACATCAGAATCATCCACGCGCGCACATTCCATCCCCTCAATATGTGCACCAGAAACACTAGTAAACGCATGAATCTCCTGAAAGGCGTTGGCTTCCATCTCCGAACAAAGCAAACTGCGAATTACCTGTTCATCGCCAGCCACTTTTGCCGAGAGATAATCCTCCACCACCTTTGCTGGATCACTTTGAGCGCCACAAGCTGCCAAGATCAATGCGAAGGCCAAAACAAAGAGCAATGCGTTTTTCATCATATCAGAAAACCATCGAGTGGAATGAAAGATCGCTATGCAGCCGCTTCGTCTGCATCTAAAGGAAATGCCAACCGGGCGAGCTGGCCATAAAGATGACCACGGACCAACATAACCCAGAAGGACGTAAAAGCCAAGCCAACAATCAGCATTAACAGGCCCACAAGGTTCGCAATATATTGGATGCCGTAAAGAATAAGCAGGATGATAAACACATCAGCGAGATGCGCCTTGGTTAAGCGAAAAATAGCGCCAAAATCGAATCCGGAAAGAAACTCGCGACGGATTGTCAAATTGATGGTAATCGCTGGATGTAAGAACATATAGAACAACATATACAAAAACATAAAACATCCGAAGCCTATCGTCGATAATCCCGAAGCGATTACCAATGCGTCGGATTCAGGATAAATACCGGAGAGAATCGAGAAAAACAATATGGGTGTCAGCATGACAAACCAGGGTATCTGCCAGATAAATTGCACGACCAGCAATTTGGTTCCATCTGTCAACAGATCACTCCAGTTCTCCCATGCAGGCAATTCCGTTTCAGGGTCCAAGCGCACAGCGCGAATAAGCTGCATCATATACCCTGCCAGCATAGCAAAAGCCACAAAGGGTCCGATAATCGTCCAAAAGAAAAATAACCCAGCCAAAATAATCAACCCGCCGATCAGAATTGTCTTGATCCAATGATCATCCTGGAATACAAAGGAAATCGATTTACCGTAATCCATGATAGCCTCCTTGTAGTGATGACAGGAAAGCGCTTTTCAACGTAACCTCTGACCTTTTATTCTCATCAGAAGTGCGGAATTCCACAAACCTGACAAGCAACATTTTGGCATTATAGCACGAATCAAATTGAAGTAAGAGATGTTCATCGTTGTAGAAAGAGATCGCCCCACCGCGCTTCCATCCACGAGCGGAATATGTTGACTGAAAAAACCAGCAGAAGGGCAAAAGCCAAACCCGGCACAAAGAAAAGCGCAAAATCTTTTGCTCCGTCAGCTTGATTTTCCACTCCAAAAGCGAGAACAACCAGCAGTATCCCCACCAGGCTGAGCAACAAGATTACGCCAACAGAAGAGAGCAAAGCCAAGGGATAAAACAAAGGAGGCCAGCGACTATGCACTGCAAAAGCCACCAAAGCAGCGAGTAAGATAATGGCTCCTAAATCTCGCCAGCCTCGCAACACCGGTCTTGGATCTGGCTGACGCCAGAACACCTGATTGAAGAAAGGCAAAAAGAGCATGCTGACCGCGATTCCCTGGCATAATCCGGTAATCAGTCTCAATAAATTCGTAGGTTGATAGAGAAAGGGCGTTCCGGTAATCAGATAGATGTAAGAATTCACGCCATCGAAAGCCCATACCGACAAAAAGAGAAGCAAGACCGCGAGAAGCCCGCGAGAGGGGGGCGATGATGCCCGAATGCGCCCCCAAACCAATGCCATGAAAAACCCAGCCAATACGCCAAGATATTGGCCAGAACAGCGAGCACACAAGGGCATAGCCAGCTCCCCAAACAGATATGTGCGCACCGTAATTTGATGGCATACGGCATAGCCAACGGAATCTGCAAAGGCCAACAAACCATGACGCAAGCCAAATCCTCCCCCAACAATCACCACCAAACCGGATCCGATTAACAACCAGCGGGGGAGAAGCGATCGTCCTGAAGATTGTTGGCTCATAAATGCAAGCATAGCAGAGGTTATCCTAAACTCACAAAACTTTGTTATAATTGAAAACTTCATTCTGGCCAAGGGATAAATGGTATCCTTTCCATTTGTTCGTCGCCGTCAGCTCATTGTTTAATCATCTCACTCCCAAATTGCTTAAAAAATAACTCCTACTTGAAAGATAAGCCTATGGCACTCCTAGAAATTGTTAAAATTGGTGATGCAAGACTTCGACGAAAAAGTCGCCCCATCCGTCGATTCGATCAACGTCTAAAACAATTGGCCGATGACATGGTTGAAACCATGCGCCATGCCGATGGCGTGGGATTGGCCGCGCCGCAGATTGGCGTTAATGAACGTCTTATTGTGATCGAATTGCCCGAGGAGGGCTTTGAGGACGATCCTTTTGCTGGCCAGCTTTTTGTGGTCGTCAATCCCGAAATCATACGCACCAAAGGCCAACCTGAGCCTGGTGACGAAGGGTGTTTATCCATTCCTGGTTATATTGGGGAGGTCATGCGTTACCCCATGGTAACCATCAAAGGCCAGGATATTCATGGAAAGGAAATTCGTATCAGAGCCTTTGATTTCCTGGCGCGCGTCTTTCAACATGAAATTGACCATCTGGATGGCATTTTATTCATCGATCACATCAAGGACCCCACCAAACTGCGACGCATTGTGCATGATCCCGAAACCGACGAATGGCGAGAAGAGCCAGCCGCCGAGATCTTTGGATAAACGCATTCAACCATGTTATGTTGCACGCTTCTATGAACATCACCAGACTGCTCACCGCCCTCATATTGCTGATGGGGGCGGTTTTGCTGCTGCCCTTGTGGCGTTGGTTGCTTTTAGAATGGTGGAGTAACGATTACTATAGCCACGGCTTGCTCGTGCCTTGGATATCGGGCTTTTTTGCCTGGCGCATCATCCCGCACCTGGAACGCAAACCCGAGGACCGAGGATTGGTGTTGGTGGCTATCGGTGTGACCGTGTATCTTGTTTTCCTTTACTTTCGAGCTTTTCATTTTGCAGCACTGGGCATGATCTTATTGTTCGCCGGCATGATATGGACTTACTGGGGACTTGCTGGCTTGAAGAAGTTGACATTTCCTCTGGTATTTCTGATATTTATGATTCCATTTCCATTTGTTGAAGCAAGCAGCTTGCCTCTTTCTTTGTTAACAGGACAGCTGGCGACGAGGCTGATGCAAGGGGTCGGGCTTGATGTCACAGTGCAGGGGGCTGCCGTCACTCTGCCTAATGCCAACCTCATCGTTGGCGCCCAATGCTCTGGCGTGCGCTCCATCATCACTTTGTTTACCCTGGCCGCGGTGTTCACCTATCTCGTTGAAGGCCAATGGTTGCGAAAGCTTCTCCTCTTTCTTGCAGTGATTCCCATTGCTATTCTGGGCAATATCGTCCGGGTTAGCTCGTTACTTTGGGTTGCCAACCGGTGGGGCGCCGATGCTGGCTTCACCTATTATCATGATTATTCTGGCTTTGTCTTTTTTGCATTTTCCTTTCTTCTCTTCATCCTTCTAGCGCAGATTCTCGGATGCAACAAGATTCGAAGCGAACGCTGATTCTTCTGGTTATCCTCGTCCTCGCCCTGGCCGTCATGGGCGCGTTCTTTGGTCGTGACCTGTTAGAAAGCCGAGTGCTGGGAAAAGAAAAAGGGTACACCTTTGTGACTGACATCGATCGTTGGCGCAAAACCCGTCGTGAACGCGTCCTTCGAGCCAGATACGATCTCAGCCTGGGGCCACAGCTTCATGATCTTCCCCTGCAAATCGGCGAATGGACCGGAGAAGATGTTCCCCAGACAAACATTGAAGTGAACATTCTCCTTGAGCCTGAGGAATACGTCTACCGACGATATCGCCGAGCAGACGGGAAAATTTTATGGTTAAGCATCATTGGCAGCCGTCAGTCCAAATCCTTCCATCCTCCCCAGATATGCTATGATGCTGCGGGCTGGGCGACTGAAATCGCTTCTGAGCCAATTACGCTGGAAAAAGGCGACTTTTACGCCCTGAAAGTCAAAGCGCAAAAAGATGGTTGGACGCATTTAGTCTTGTATTTTTATCTTTTTCCAGATTATTTGCGCGATCAAAGCAAGGGAATCGTACTTTTCAAGGTGACGGCTCCTATGGGCGCATCAACCGAGGAAACTTTAGAGCTGGAAAAATCGTTCCTACGTCAAATATTTTACGAAGCTGCAGATCATTTGTAAGACGTTTATAGAACAGGCTACAATGAACGTCTTGTGATATCTCACCCCACTCTGGTTCTCGGCCGATTTCTAAACCGAAAATGATGCGTCGTATCGATAATACGGTCCCTTCCGCACCAATCGCATATTCACAGCCGGATGAATCCCTGCCTGAAGAACGGCAATTATTGCCAAGCTTCGGCAATGTGAAGCTTGTTTGGTTTGTCTATGGCGTATTTGGGCTGTTGCTTTTAATTACCTTTGGGTTTGTTACATTCCAGCCCATCAAGGTCCTGCCGCGTGTGCGTCTTGCCCCGGGATATATCCTCACCGATCAAGATGGGAACACCGTAAACAATGAACAGTTTCGAGGGAAATTAACGCTTTACAATTTCACCTATACGCGTTGTCAGCCACCTGATTGTCGTCAACTGGACGCAACCATGAAGGAAATCCAGGATCGCATCCAGGAAGCTGAAACCTATGGGCTTCCCGTTGAATTTGTGACCATTTCCTTTGATCCTGCCTACGACACGCCCGCGGTTCTGAAAGCTCATGCCGAGGACATCGGCGCTGACACCAGCACATGGCATTTTCTGACCAGCGATGACCCGAAACAGGTGAAACGGGTGGTAGGGACAGGTTTTCAGGTTTATTTCAAGGAACGTGGGGATGGTGATTTTGAATTTATCCCCACCATGATTCTGGTCGATGGCTGGGGCATTGTGCGTGGCATTTATAACGGGCGCGTCTATTTGCCGGAGACAGAACGTATTCTCAGCCATTTCAACGTTGTAGCTGGCGAGGCGGCTTTTAGCAAAGGCGCCAATCGTGTAGGCTATGAAGCGGCGCACCTCTTCCTGTGTTACGCAGATTGACTTCTTTATTTTCGGAGGTTCTTCTTTAATTATGACTGGAAAAGTGAAATGGATCCTTGGTATCGCCGTGGTGGCTATCCTGCTCTTTTTCATCGCTTATTTCGTGGGCGTGCGACTACGTCCATACTCCTATCACGGCATGTTGATGCAATCCACCGAACCCCCTGGCGATTTCACATTGATCGATCACAACGGCAACCGCATGCACCTCTCTGACTACGAGGGGAAATGGGTCATTCTCTATTATGGCTATACGTTTTGTCCTGATGTGTGCCCTACAACCATGTTGCAGTTGGGTCGCATGATGCCTTTATTGGGCAAGAAGGCGGACGATGTCCAGGTGTTCATGATCTCGGTCGATCCAGAACGCGATACACCGGAACGGTTGAAAGAGTATGTGACCTATTTCCATCCCAGTTTTATTGGGCTCACCGGCACGCCCGACGAGATAGCTGATGCCGCCGCTCCCTTTGGCATATATTACAAAAAGCAGGAGGTGGAGGGCGCCAGTGGTTATCTTATGGATCACACCGCCAGCGTGACCGTCTTGGGCCCCGATGGACGCGTGCGCTTGATATGGCCCTATGGAACCACCTCGGAGGAAATGGCTGAGGATTTATTACACCTGATGCGCTAAACGTCCTAAAACCGATTCCCAGGGGTGAGGATTGTCGGCCTGTTTCGTCATCCTCATCCCTCCAATGCGCCTGGCGTCGAATGTGACGTCAGGCGTCGCCGTGGTCAAGAGTCTTGATACATTGGCTTGCTATCTCGGTCTTGATGTGACGCTGTTCAGGGAGTTGGGGTTGGCGTGGGTAAAGGGCTAACCGGCGTAGGCAGAGGGCTTTCGGTGGGATTCGCCAGTCCGGCCGGCTCTTCTTCACTACCCTGCAAAGGTAATGATTGTTTAAATTGAGTGGGGGTTGGGGGCGCGACCGTGGGAACTTCTGTGGGCGTGGCTTTCTTTCCGCATGCAGCCAGAAGCAGGATGATCAGGGAAAGGATTATTAACAACAACAACGCTTTTCTCATAGTGCCTCCTAAAAACTTATCTTACCACCAAAATGCCTTGCTCATCAACCACGCGACCAATGACCCACAACTGGACTCCTTGGTCTCGCGCTGCTTCTTGAACGCTTTTCGCATCCTCTGGCGCAAAAGCCATGAGCAATCCACCGGAGGTTTCGGGACCAAAACATAGCATGTGCTCCCATTCTTCAAGGGATGGATCCAAGGTGGCATGCGGACCATAGAACAACTTATTGTCAAAGGCGCCTCCGGGGAACGTCCATGCTTCTCCCAAACGTTTAGCGCCAGGATACCAGGGCAACGCATCAAACTCGATGACAAATCCCACCTCAGATTGCTCTGCGATCTCCCAGCCATGTCCAAGCAGACCGAAGCCGGTGACATCGGTCATGGCATGGACATGATGCGCAAGCGCCAGCTCACTGGCGCGACGATTCAGCATGAGCATGCCTTCGGTTACCGCCGCGATCTCAGCATGGGTGGCACTATCCCGCATCAAGCCCGTGGTGATGACGCCCGCTCCCAACGGTTTGCTCAACAGGAGCACATCGCCCGGTTGGGCGCCGCGCTTTCGAATGAGCTGCTGGGGATGCACCATGCCCACGGCGACAAGGCCGTATTTGGGTTCTTCATCCTGGATCGTATGGCCACCGACGATAGGAATGCCGGCTTCGCGAGCTTTACTGGCGCCACCGCGGATAATCTCAGCGCCGATCTCAATAGGCAGCTTTTTCGGTAGAGCCGCCACATTTAAGGCCAGAATCGGGCGCGCGCCCATGGCGTAGATGTCGCTCAAGCTGTTTGCTGCGGCAATGGCGCCATAAGCGAAAGGGTCATCTACGATTGGTGTGAAGAAATCCAGTGTAATCACGATGGCCATGTGGTCATCGATCTGGTAGATCGCGGCGTCATCCGCAATGTCCAAACCGACCAGAAGGCCATCGAAGCTGTCGTTAGCATAGATTTCTTGAATTGGGCGCAGAACCTGCGCCAGGGCCTCAGCGGCCAGCTTGCTAGCTCACCCCGCACAGGTTGCGAGGCTCGTCAGCCGAATCTTTTCGATGTCGGTCATCATGTTTTTTCCAAATAAAAGGATGTTGGCAGAATGATAGCAGATGCGAAGAGAACGCCCCAAATATCATCCAAGTTATCGTCGGAGAAGACAGTCACTTACGGCGACTTGGTCGTTGCTTCAAACACGACAATGGCCGCGGGATCGATGGCCAATGCGACCTTTTCGCCAGGACGCGCGCGGCAGCTCATGCCTGCAAGTTCAAACGACAGTAAGGTTTTTCCGTCGGGGGCAAGAAGCTGAACATGGGTGTGCGCACCGCGGAAGGAACGGTGAATGAGGGTGAAGGTCAACACATTGATTTCCGCATGGGAGGGATGAGCTCTCTGTGCGGCCTCAGGACGAATCACCATGGTGAGCCGGTCTCCTACGTGCAATCCCTGAGGAAGCTCCGCTACATGAAGCTCTCCGAAAGAGGTCGCGACAATAGGTGGGGTCAGAAAGATCAGCCTGCCCGTAAGAATGTTGGTCATGCCTAAAAAACGAGCAGCGAAGGGGGTAGCCGGATGCAAATATATGGCCTCCGGCGTGCCTTGTTGCTCAATCCGCCCCTCTCGCATCAATACCACACGGTCGGCCACAGCGAAGGCCTCTAGCTGATCGTGCGTCACATAAATGGCCGTCTGGCCAAGTTGGGTGAGGATATCCCTTAGCTCGATCAGAAGCTGGTCTCGCAAAGTGCGGTCCAGAGCGCCAAGGGGTTCATCCAACATAAGCAGGCGTGGTTCCGGCGCCAGGCTTCGAGCCAGGGCTACACGTTGCTGTTGACCGCCACTCAATTCAAATACCTGTCGATCTTCATATCCCTCCATCTCCACCAGCGTCAATAATTCCTGCACGCGAGCGCGTGCATCAGCTTGCGACCATCCACGCATTTTCAATCCGAAAGCGATATTCTCGCCAACCGTCATGTGGGGAAAAAGCACATAGTCCTGAAACATCAATCCAAAATCCCGCCGATGGCTTGGGATATGGGTGATTTCCTTTCCTTCCAGAAAAAGTTGACCCTGGTCAGGTTGTTCCAGACCTGCAATGATCCGCAAAAGCGTGGTTTTTCCGCAACCGCTGGGGCCAAGCAGGCAAAGGACCTCGCCGCGCGCGACGTCGAGGCTGACATCGCGCAATACGAGGACGTCATCAAACGCTTTGGAGACATTCGTGATCGTAAGAAAGGTCATATGCATCTTGTTGGTGGTCATGCAGGACTATCCAGGGGATTGTAATTCAGAGAATCGATTCCGGTCAAAGCAGTTGACGCTTCTTTCGCAAAAAAGTCGGGTTCGCCATATAATGACAATAACGAGTTTGATCAATTCCTTTCCTCAGGAGCCGTAATCATGGCCTACCACGAGACGTTCCTCACCGCATTTGATGAGACCCCCATTTTCCTGAGAGAGTGGACGCCCGATGACCGTCCGCCACGGGCAGTGCTGATGATTGTCCATGGTTTGGCCGAACATGCAGGCCGATACCAACATGTCGTTGACGCCTTTTTGGCGCAGGATTATGCGATTTTCGGCCATGATCATCGGGGATTCGGCAAATCTGGGGGCCTTCGAGGTCATTGGGAACACTTCGATGACGTCCTCCGGGACATGAAACAAGTCGTTGAATATGCAAAATCACGATATCCCGATCATCCATTCGGCATGTTCGCCCACAGCATGGGGGGCACTATCGGCATTCACTACCTTTATCGGTATGACGCGTTTGAGGCGGCGGTGATCTCAGCGCCCGGGCTTGGGCCTGGCCCTGATCAAAACCAGGTTCTCCTGAGGCTCACCCCCCTTCTGGCTCGCATTATCCCCCGAAAGCCCATCGATCGCGGCGAACCAGAGGAATATCGGCTCAGTCATGATCCTTCGCAAGCCGCAGCCTGGAAGGCCGATTCGCTCGTCCATCCTTATGTCACGCCACGCTGGGCCATCGAATATCTCAATGCCGCCAAGGCCGCCAAAGACCTGCTCGCCAAGCTTTCGATTCCCCTATTGGTGGTCATGGGCGAGGAGGACGTGACCGTTGACACTGGTCTGATCCGTGAGGCCGTTGCAAAGGCCGGTCCGAATGTGACCTTTTTCATCTACCCTGGAGCCTATCATGAGGTTCACAACGAAATTTCCGAGATACGGAACGCCATGCTTACACAGACGGTCAGCTGGATGAATCAATCGCTGTTTTCGGCTGAGGCCTCCACTGTTTCCTCTGAGGCATAATCCGCGGGCGAGGGCCATCATGCGATGTGCAATAGCAACCCTTTCAGATAGGCTCCTTCCGGAAAACTCAAAAGCACAGGGTGATCGGGCCCCTGAGAAAACCGGGCGATGATGCGAGCGTCTCTTTTTGCATCTAAAGCTGCGCCAAAGAGAATTTTTTGAAAGAGATCCTCATCAACCAGCCCGGAGCAGGAAAAGGTGGCGAGCAGTCCTCCTGGGCGTAGAAGGCGCATTGCCAGCCAGTTGATATCTTTATACCCGCGGGTCGCTCGGTGAAGATGACGTCGTGACGTGGCAAATTTGGGGGGATCCAAAATGATGAGATCGAACATGCGCCCGGCGTCTCGCCAGCGACGCAACTGTTGAAAGACGTCTGCTTGTATGTTTTCCCACTGGGAGGG
>WFTO01000447.1 GCA_015485435.1 Anaerolineae bacterium
CGATTTTTGATCGCCTTGAGGCCGATATCGCCCACGCCATGATGGCGATCAATGCCGTAAAGGGTGTTGAGATTGGCGCCGGTTTTGATTCTGTCGAGCAGAAGGGGACGGAGCATCGAGACGAGATGACTCCCAATGGCTTTTTGAGCAATCACGCCGGTGGTGTGCTGGGTGGTATCTCAACCGGGCAGGATATTCTGGTCAGTATGGCGCTCAAACCAACTTCCAGCCTCCATCTGCCTGGTCGCAGCGTCAATCTTCAGGGCGAACCGGTAGAGGTGGTGACCAAGGGGCGCCATGATCCCTGTGTCGGTATTCGTGCTACGCCCATAGCCGAGGCGATGTTGGCGATCGTGCTGATGGATCACGTTTTGCGGCATCGCGCCCAAAACCTGGATGTCGAGTCTCAAACCCCGGTGATTCCAGCGCAAGCTTGAGTCTGCCTTTCTATCGGTGATTCCTGTCGATGGCTCTGCCGTATTGGCGACTTTCCAGTTTCTATTTTTTCTTCTTTGCTTCCCTCGGGGCGATCGTTCCCTATTGGTCGCTCTATCTGAGTTCTCTCGGCTTTGACGCCGTTGCCATCGGCCAGATGATGGCGGTGGTAATGGCGACCAAGATCGTTGCGCCCAATGTCTGGGGCTGGTTGGCCGACCATACCGGGCGGCGAATGAGCATCGTCCGGATGGCCTGCTTTCTGGCCGCTGTGGTTTTCTCCGGGGTTTTTTGGGGGAGCGGCTTCTGGTGGCTGGTCTGGGTAATGGCGCTTTTCAGTTTTTTCTGGAATGCCGCATTGCCCCAATTCGAGGCGCAAACCTTGTCGGCGCTGGGGGATCAACATCATCGTTACAGCCAGATTCGTTTGTGGGGATCGGTGGGATTTATCCTGGCGGTAGTGGCGCTTGGCAGCGCGCTGGAGCGGTTTGGTATCTCTCTTTTGCCCTGGGTGGTGGTTACCTTGTTTGGTGCGCTATGGCTCTCTTCCCTGGTTGTTCCCGGGGGAAGTGTGCGGCAGGAGAGCAGGCAGTCCTGCTCTATTCTGGATATTCTTCGCCGCCCTGCCGTCATGGCGCTGTTTGCCGTCTGTTTCCTGCTGCAGATGAGTCACGGGCCGTACTACACTTTCTTCTCGATCTATTTGGAAAATTTTGGCTACAGCCGCAGTCAGATCGGTCAGCTCTGGGGCTTGGGGGTAGTGGCGGAAGTGGGGGTGTTCCTTGTGATGCATCGTCTGTTACCCCGTTACGGCGCACTCAGCTTGCTGTTTTGGAGCTTGGGGCTGGCAACGCTGCGCTGGCTTTTGATCGCCTGGTTTGTGCAGTGGTGGCCGGTGATTTGGGGCGCACAACTTCTCCATGCCGCCAGTTTTGGCATCTATCATGCCGTGGCGATCTATCTGATTCACAAGCTGTTCGTGGGGCGCCACCAAGGGCGGGGACAGGCCCTCTATTCCAGTGTGAGCTTTGGCGCGGGGGGCGCGCTTGGCAGTTTGTTTAGCGGTTATGTGTGGTCATCCCTGGGGGCGAGCTATAGCTTTGTTTTTGGAGCGTTTATGAGTGCTCTGGCATTCGTGTTGGCATGGCTGGGGTTGAGAGGGAAAGCCGAGTTAAAATAATCAAAAATCGGCATTGACTCCACTAAAACGGGCGAGTATTATTTCGGCCTTCTCGCTGCAGGACTCCTATCAAGTGTGGGCCGACAGCAGTATTTCGGGGTATAGCGCAGTCTGGTAGCGCGCCTGCTTTGGGAGCAGGATGTCGGGAGTTCGAATCTCTCTACCCCGACCAATTTTTCGTCGGGCGCCATGTTATAGACTGGTGGATAAGGTTAGTTTTAATGCGCCCGTAGCTCATCTGGATAGAGCATCGGCCTTCTAAGCCGAGGGTAGCAGGTTCGAGTCCTGCCGGGCGTGCCAGATGTCTTTGCCTGCAATGCCAAGGCATTCAGGTTGAAGTTGGTTTTATGGTGAGCGTAGCTCAGTTGGTAGAGCCCCGGATTGTGATTCCGGTTGTCGTGGGTTCGAGCCCCATCGTTCACCCCATATTCTTGGCCAGGTGTTGGCTTCTGGTTGACACGTGGTCTGTGAGTCCACCGGGCAGATTGTCTCTATCTGCCCGGTGGCCACCAAGCCTCCCGAGGGTTGGTGTCAGCCGAGGGAGCAATTCCCTGGCTATTTGCGTGAAGTGGTTCCGATTCTGTCGATTGTTTCCTGGCTTTAGGGCGGGGCAAGTTCTTCCGGTCATATCGTTGTTTTGCCTGCAGGTTTATGTCATATCAGTGCCGTGAACTCGTTGAAACGAGTCATAGAGTCTGTGAATGATGGCTAACTTGTTGAGTTGTAAGGCATGAGGCTGGAATAATTGTTTCACCAGGGTTACCTCAGCACGCGACTGTCGGTATAATGCGCCTTTTGAGTAGGCGATCGCCGGAAATTGCGAAAGTGGCGGAATTGGTAGACGCACTGGATTTAGGTTCCAGCGGGGCGACCCGTGAGAGTTCGAGTCTCTCCTTTCGCACCATTCCTATAGTTTTTCCTGGTTTTCTGGGGCCTGCCTAACGGGTTATGGGCCAAAGTCCATAGTTTTCATCTAAATATTAAGCCTTTTTGAGCGTACGATTGAGTCACGCACCGAGGAAGTGGAAATGCAAGTATCTGTAACAACGACTGAGGGATTGGAACGTCGCATGTCAGTGGAAGTGCCTGCTGATCGTGTTGATCAGGAGGTGCAACAGCGCCTGAAATCGATGAGTGGCTCTGTTCGCATGGCCGGATTCCGTCCGGGTAAAGTACCTTTCAAGGTTATTCAGCAGCGTTATGGCGCTCAAGTTCGTCAAGAAGTGCAGGCTGAACTACTTCGTTCCACTCTTTACGAAGCGCTGCAGCAAGAGAATTTGCGTCCAGCCGGTGCTCCCAAGGTCGAATTGGATGCCTCTGAAGGAAGTAATTTTGCCTATACTGCTACCTTTGAGATTTATCCCGAAGTGGATGTCAAAATTCCCCAAGGGACTAAGGTTGAAAAGCTTGTTGCCGACATTACAGATCAGGATGTCGACAATATGATCGAAAAATTGCGCAAGCAGCGGGCAAGCTGGACAACAGTCGAGCGCGCCGCTCAAGAAGGTGATCAGGTTGTTATTGATTTTGTTGGGAAAATCGAGGGTGAAGCCTTTGAGGGTGGAGAAGCGAAGGATTATCCGCTGACACTTGGAGCAGGTCGTTTCATTGCCGGTTTTGAAGAGCAGTTGATTGGTTCAAACGCCGGTGAAAGCAAAGA
>WFTO01000448.1 GCA_015485435.1 Anaerolineae bacterium
GCCCGGCCCCGTGCCCGCCAACCAGGGTGATGCGTTGCCCCATAGATTGTAGCACCGGCAACGCGCGTTGCAGGTCGGTCTCTTCGCCGCCAACCATAATCGACAGCGTTCCTTTTTCTGCGCCTTCGCTGCCTCCGCTGATGGGGGCATCGAGCATGTGGATGTTCTTTTCTGCCAGTTTTTCGGCGATGACGCGGGTGGCGGTGGGAGAAATAGTGCTCATATCGATGACCAGGGAACCCGGTTTGGCTCCCTGGATGACTCCGCGATCGCCGAGAAGCACCTCCTCGACATCTGGTGTGTCACTCACGCAGGTAATAATTATATCTGCCTGTGCGGCGAGCTCTGCCGGATTGTTGGCCCCGCGGGCGCCTGCTTTGAGAAGGGGCGTCATGCGGCTGGCCGTGCGGTTCCAGACCACCAATGGGAATCCCGCGTTTAAGATGTTGCGCGCCATGCCGCGCCCCATGATGCCAAGTCCTATGAAGCCAATCGTCTCTTGCATGGGAACACCTCTAAGAACGTTCTTGATCAAATGGCGGCCGCTGAGCGGATGACCAACCTTCGATGTCGTCGAATGCCGTCAGCACGGGTGGTGGAATAGGCGCTTTCTTGCCTGTGCGGTAGTCTAAAAAGACAATGGTTGTGTCGCCTTCGGCAGCGATAACATCATGTGTCAGGCTGATCATGCGATAGGCGACGCGTATCCTGTCCTGGCCCACCCCAATGATCCGCACGCCAATCCGAATCCGATCGGGATAGGTGAGGGGAAATCGGTAACGGATGCGGTGGCTGTGGACGATGGGACCAACGCCTTTCTTCTTCATGATATCGAACATGGGCGTTTGTTCAAAGTAGCGGATACGCGCGCTTTCGAAATAGCGTAAATAGACTGCGTTGTTCACATGCTGAAATGCATCCATATCACCCCAGGCGATCTCGGTTTCGTAAAGCACGGGGAATGACTTCAATAGGGGATGACTCATGCTTCCTCCCAGTTTCGCAACATTTGTACGAGCAGACGCACGCCAAAGGCGGCGGCGCCTTTCGGATACATGGGACGGGGTTTTTTCGTCCAGCTGACGCCGGCGATATCGAGATGGGCCCAGGGGTAATCCTCGATAAAGTGTTGCAGGAACTTGGCGCTGGTGCTGACGCCCGCAAAACGGTTGGGAGCCGTAGAGTTTTTGACGTCTGCGAAGTCGCTTTTAATGTAGTCTTTGTATTCATCGTACATAGGCATGGGCCACACGCGTTCGCCTGTTGCTTCTGCAGCGGCTAGTAGCCGCGTTTTCAAATCATCCTCCTCGGTAAATAGGCCCGCGGCTTGAGCGCCCAAGGCGATGCTGATGGCGCCGGTCAAGGTCGCCTGATCGATGACGGCATCCGCTTTGTATCGGCCAGCATAGGCCAGCGCATCCGCCAGGATCATACGGCCTTCGGCGTCGGTGGAGATGACCTCCATGGTTTTTCCGGTCATGCCTTTGTAGACGTCCCCTGGTTTTTGGGCATGTCCGTTGATCATGTTCTCTACGAGGGGTGTTAGGCCAACGACATGGAGGGGCAGATCGAGTAGGGCCGCCGCACGCAGAATGCCTAACACATTGGCCGCGCCGCTCATATCATACTTCATTTGCCACATCCCATCCGTACGCTTCAGAGAATACCCGCCAGTATCAAAGGTCACGCCTTTGCCCACAAAAACGATGGTTGGTAGTTCATCCGCTCGCGCTTTGTTGTGTTCCAGAATGACAAATTTGGGCGGCTCATCGCTGCCTTTGGCGACGGCCAACAAAATGTTCATGCCCAATTCTTCCATTTCCCCCCAGTCCATAACATGGCTTTCCAGGCCCACCTCTTGAGCCATCGCGACCGCTTTGTTGGCGATATAGGTTGGCGTGGCGATATTGGAAGGCGTAGCCGCCAAGTCGCGGGCAAACATGGCGCTTTCAGCGATTATCCGTCCTATCTGAGCGCCGGTTTCAAGCAGCGGGATGTTGTCGGCATCGAATTCTACAATCGTCACGGTTTCGATCGTCGGCCTGTCCTCTTTTGCGCTGCGGTCCGCGGGCATCTCATAGCTTTCTAACAACGTTGCTTCAACCAAGGCCTGAGCAGCGTCAATGGGGTCCATGTCACCAATGCCCGCACCATGGGTGATGGTCGTTACCTGGCGCGCCTTCGCGTTTTTTGCTGCGCGAATGGCTTTGGCAGCAGCGACACGCGCCTGTTTGCCATCGAAACTTGTGGCTTCACCCAGCCCCACCACCAGAACGCGTGGAGTTGGCAACGCGCCATGAGTGTACAAAAGGGTGGTTTCTCCCAGCTTTCCGGAACAGTCTCCTAGCTCAATAAGTTGACTGATAGCACCCCCTAGTGCCTTATCCACCGCACCTGTGGCCCCTCCCGGGGCTTTGACGCCTTCGAAAAGATTCACAATCATTAGATCCGCTTCGATGTCCAGAATGTTTCCTTGTTTGATGTCGATCAACATCTTGAACACTCCTTTTGGTTTTGATGTGGAAGAGATAGTCTCATTGTACTTCCCCATGCATCCAAACACAACAAATATATTCGCCTCGAGGCTGTATCAGTGTGGTCGGCGCGATATCTTGGGTGCCTTATCCCCCGCCAACTCGAAGTCAGTGGTGTTTAGAGCCTGCGGCCACTCGTCGGCCTGCGCCGACGCTTATGAGCCTCCCTTCGAGGGGGCGGGCAGCGGAACGCCCTCAGATCTGAATTCATTCGGCGTACGGAAAACGGAACGACCGACGAAACTGTTACAATGTCATCCATCTTGGTGGCATTTCAGATCACCACCCTGAGAGCGCGGTGATCCAAAGTGCGTCGCGCAGTGGGCCAGTGCGGTTACTTTGGCAAATAGCCTCTGTATCGAAACGTATCCGTGCGCTTTCGGCTAAGCGAAGAGGGGATAGAAAATCTTTTCTGACAATTCCGACAAAATGAGGTCAGTTTTATGGGACTTTTGTGACAGGAATTAGCAAAAAAATGCATGTATACTATAACCAACACAGTCATTGACACTGAAAAGAAACATAACAATTCGCTGGCCAGGGTTCAAGGTCGTAGAAATTGCAACTTCGTTATCGGTGGAGGTGGCCCGAACAACCACGGAAGTCGTCCTTATCCAGTCTGTGCTTAAGCGCAATGCTGATTTAGGGGGACGCAAGACCAACCAGTCAAGTTAGTTTCGGTTTATTGGCAGAGTGCCAGTAACGCCGTTGCGATAAAGCCAGGGTCGTTGAACTGAGTGAAATAAGATTCTATGTGAGGGTGGTGGTTAGACTCAGTTTCCGCCCACGGCAACATGATAGGAGTGGGCAAGGTTTGTCCGACAAAACATGGCGAGAGGTTTCGGACATGCGCCGTACGGAGCGAATGAGGTGCGTTCCGTTCGGTTGTCTCCGAAAGGGTAGGGAAATCGGAGGCAAAGGCCCCCGAGGTAGCGAGAGCCTCGGGGGCCACACTATTTGGGCAGGTGAATTTGGTGTATTGTCGCTGCTTGCCAGTTGATGCCACTTATGCGAAGATCGGGCCATGATACGCAAGCGACTCCTTTCTCTTAATATCTGGTGGTTGCTCTTTCTTTACGCGCTGCTTGCATTGGCTTTTAGTGTGGCCACACCGATTTTCGAAACGCCGGATGAGCTGCAACACGTCTATTACATCGAGTATCTGGCTCGAACCCATACGCTACCTCGCTTGCAACCTGGAGCGCTTGAGGAGGAGGCTCCCTACGCCCAGGAAGCGGGACAGCCGCCGTTATATTACGCCATAGGCGCGTTGGTTGTGCAACCGTTGGACTGGGGCGATTCGTTGCCTGAGAGGAATCCCCACGCCAACATAGGGAATCCCATGCAGTTAGGCAACAAGAATATTGTGGTGCACACGCCCGATGAGGCATGGCCTTGGCGGGGCGCGTCTCTGGTGGTGCATGTGTTACGGCTTTACTCCATCTTGCTGGGGATGGGCACAGTCTTTTTTGTTTGGAAGATCGCGGAAGGATTGTTTCCTGAGCACCGAGGTTTTGCGTTGGCCACAGCTGCATTGACGGCTTTTTTGCCACAATTCCTTTTTATTTCAGCCGCGGTGACCAACGATAACCTCATCATTTTTCTCAGCGCTTTTATCTTGTGGCTGCTTTTGTATTGGTTTGGGCCCGCCCTGCAGCGAACTCCTGAGTGGATTGAGGCGCTTTTGTTGGGTATGTTTTTGGGATTTGCTGCATTAAGCAAACTTAGCGGTCTTTATTTATGGGGCCTCGTTGGAGCGGTTTATGTGGTCCATGCTTGGACGCGACGTTCATGGGGAGACGCCATCCCTGCGGCTTTGTTGACCTTCTTGGCCGCCATCACGCTGACTGCGCCATGGTTTTGGCGCAATTGGGTGCTTTATGGGGATCCTACGGCTTTACGCCCATTTCTGGCGATTGTTGGGCTTCGCGAGGCTCCTATTCATCCTCGTTCCGAATTTCAGGGCCTGAGGATCAGCCTGTTGGGGTTGTTCGGTTGGTTCAACATCCCTTTGCCGACTTGGGTCTATCGGATATGGGATACATTCTTGGCCCTCGCTGCCATTGGTGTTCTGCAAGGGGTTTGGCGACGTCGCTTTGCCCTGCGCCCTCTGCGTCGGTATGCTTATTTGTTGTTGTTGGCGGTTTGGCTCTTACTGCTCTTTTTGGCTTTGATCCGTTGGACGAGCATGACGCCCGGAACGCAGGGCCGGCTTTTGTTCCCTGCGTTGGCGAGTTTGAGCATTTGGATCATGTTGGGGTGGCGTGAATGGCTGCCTCAAAAACAGGCATGGCTGGCGATTCCTCCAATGGGATTGTTTCTGCTCTCTGTGTATAGCGTAGCATGGGTGATTCCTTCTGCTTACGCTTATCCTGAGCTGATCGCTCCTGACGCCGTGCCAAAGGATGCCAGGCGTCCTCCCATCACTTACGATGGTCGCATTCAACTGCTCGGCGCTTTGGCTCAACCGACCACGGTGCATCCGGGCGACACCTTGGAATTGACGTTTTACTGGCGGAAGGTGGATATGGCCCCCTACAACGCCAGCCTGTTTATCCATGTGCTCGGTCGAGAGTTTGAGGATGTCGTCCAGGTGAATACGTATCCGGGGTGGGGCAACGCCCCAACGAGATACTGGCCTTTAGACAAGGTGCTGGTAGAT